>JASIJW010000603.1:0-12743 GCA_030050035.1 Acidobacteriaceae bacterium
ATCGCCGCCGCCTGTTCCCTGCAGGTGCGTATGGCTGAACCCCAGCACAATGTTGTCCGGGTAGTGATAGCCGGGGCAGTGGTCCCATCCGTACCAGTCGCCCTGGGTGTTCCACTTCGGCTCCGGTCCACCGGCCGTATCCGGGCTGAGCTGCACCAGTCCGAAAGGAGCCACAGCGCCGGGAAAGATATGGCCGCGCCAGCCGGTCCCGATGAGCGGACGAACTGCGCGCAGGCAGTTTGCTTCAGCCGCGCCCGCGGCGCTGTGGCCAGCGTGCTGTGCTGCCGCAGCCAGCGGATTTGTCAGAAGCCTGCCGAGCGAGAGCGAACCCGCAGCCGCCACCGAAGTTTTCAGGAATTCACGTCTCTTAAGAGTCAAAGGAACAGATGATTGCTGGCTATGATCGCCCTTCACATTCTTCTCCGCTGGACAGGCCGACGCGCACGATCGTGCGCTCGCCTGCACTGCTTATGGGACAAGGTGTCCAATAACGATTAAAGCAGACCATTTAGACGAGGGAGAACCCGGTGAACCTGCAGGAGACAAACGATGTATCGCCTCCGCGATTGGCGCTCTGCATGCCAAAAAATTCATCCGTCCTGTGAGAAATGGATGATATAAATGGGGCAATCTTAATCCCTTATTCACTGGAAGCTTGGCCTTAATGCCGGGGCAGGTCACCAAACTCCTGCAGGAGTTGAAGCAGGGCAACAAGCGGGCCGAGGATTTGCTGATCCCCCTGGTCTATACGGAACTACGCCGCATCGCCGCCGGCCATCTCCGGCGCGAGTCGCCGGGGCATTCGCTGCAGCCCACCGCCCTGGTCCACGAAGCCTACCTCCGGCTCACAGAACTCAAAAAGATCGACTGGCAGAACCGCTCGCATTTCTTTGCCGTTGCGGCCACGGTGATGCGCCGCATCCTGGTGGATCGAGCGCGCGCCGCCAACGCACGCAAGCGCGGCGACGGCTGGGACACGGTGAGCCTGAACGAGGCCATGCTGCCATCGCCGGAGCGCGGGCCTGAGCTGCTCGCACTGGATGAAGCCCTGACTCGCCTGGCGGCTCTCGATGAGCGTCAGGCCAAGATCGTAGAGCTGCGCTTTTTCGCCGGCATGAGCGAGGAAGAGGCCGGGAAAGTTCTCGGCATTTCGGCGCGCACCGTCAAGCGCGACTGGCGCATCGCCAAGGCATGGCTGTTTAAGGAACTGGCTTCTTGATTCGTTGTCATCCGCGGCCGCATTAAGCCGCGCACGGGGCACCATGGATCGCGACCGTTGGAAGGCTGTGAACAACATCTTTCATGCTGCCCTGGAGGTTTCTCCGGAGGAGCGGCAGGGATTTGTCGCCACGGCCGCCGAGGGCGATGCGGATCTACAGGCCGAGGTCGAGCTCCTGCTTGAGGCCGATGCCGATGCGCGCAGTCTCATTCACTCGCAATTTCTGCCGAGCAGCCTGCTGCACAACCTGGCTCCGCCGGTGAGCCCAGGCGATGTGCTCTGCGGGCGCTTCCGCATTGTGCGCCCGGTGGCTGAGGGCGGCATGGGACACGTCTACGAGGCCTTCGATACGGAACTCGCCGTCCGCGTCGCTCTCAAGGTTATTCGGCCTGAAATCAGCTCCGATCCCGAGGCTCTGGCCCGCTTCCGGCAGGAAGTGCGGCTGGCCCGCCGCATCACGCACCCCAACGTTTGCCGCACCTTCGATCTGGAACGCGACACGCGCGGCGCCAACGAGGACCTGGTATTCCTCACCATGGAGTTCCTGGAGGGCGAAACACTGGCAACGCACATCGAGCGCATTGGAGCGCTGCCGCTCGACGAGGCGCTAAAGATCGCCCGCCAGATCGCCGACGCGCTCGAGACAGCGCGCACTCTCGGCATTGTGCACCGCGACATGAAGCCGGCCAATGTGATGCTGGTTCCGGACCCCGCCGGCGAAGACAACGGGGTTCGCGCTGTCATCACCGACTTTGGTCTTGCGCGCCTCGATCCGCTCCTCAATCCGCTCATCGATCCGTTGCTTGCCTCCGGCAGCGCATCGGCCCTAACCCGCTCGGCGATGACCCACTCGGCCCGGCCCATCGGCACGCTGGCCTACATGGCGCCAGAGCAGTTGCAGGGAGCGCAGGTCTCCGCGGCCACTGATATCTATGCCTATGGCCTGATCCTCTTCGAAATGGTGACCGGCAAGCGGGCCTTCCCGTCAAAAAACTTTCTGAGCGGGATCGCGCAGCGCCTCACCGGCCCGGCGCCCGATCCCCAGGCGCACGCGCCTTCGCTGCCGGAGCCGTGGCGCCGCGCGATTGCGGGTTGTCTGCGCACCGCGCCGGCTGAGCGGTTCGCCTCCGCGGCAGACGTGATTGCCACTCTTGACGGCGGTCGCGCACGCCTGCCGCGGCAGCCCCGCTACAGAATCGCAATCACCCGCCCTCGCACACTACTCTGGATCGCCGCGCTGCTGCTTGCCGCCGTGGCCCTTTTTACCGGCGCTTTGCGCTTCTACCAGTCAAGAGCCGACTCCAGAGTTGCGCCCGGTGCGATGGTCTACGTGACGCAGGTGAAGAATCAGACCGGCGAGAAAGCACTCAACAACGTGACGGAATTACTTCAGGCGGGACTATCGCAGTCTGCGCAGGTGAACCTGCTCGACCAGGATCGCGTGGGAGACATCCTGCAGCAGATGAACAGGCCGCCCGAGACCACAATCGACGAACCCACCGCGCGCGAAATCGCCATGCGAGCCGGCGCGGTGCGCGTGGTCTTCGCCACTGTTTCAGGGTCAAAGGGAAATTACAAGCTGGCCGTCGATATCCAGCAGCCGGACAACACGCCTGCGCGCTACCGTAACCACTGGACGAGGGATTTTTCCTGGCACAGCACACCTGCCGCATCGAGCGGCGCCATCGCTCCCGAGCTGCTGACGACTCTGCGCACCGCCAGCGACTGGATTCGCCATGAAGCTGGCGAATCGGCCAACGACATTGCGCGGCTGGACGTGCCGCCCGAAGACGTGACGACGAGCAGTTGGCAGGCTCTCGCGCTCTACGATCAAGCGCAGGAATGGATCGCTTCGCGCCAACTGGAGAAAGGTATCGATTTGTTGCGCGACGCGGTGCAATGTGATCCCCATTTTGCTCTTGCGTACGCCAGGCTGGCCGACGTGCTCAACAGCCTCTCGCGAGACCAGGAGGCAGATCAGGCTTATCGCAAAGCATTGGATACAGATCTCGAAACCCGCCTCACTCGTCGCGAGCGGGACCGGATCCGCGGCATGTACGCGCTCGATACTGAAGACGAACAGACGGCCGAGGCCGCGTTTAGGGACTACGCGGAATTTTACGAGCATGACTACGCTGGTTGGTTCTATCGCGCGTATCCGCTCCTGATGTTGGGTAGGACACCCGAGGCGATCGAGACGCTCCTTCGGGCCTTTGCTGTCGATCCCAATCGGCTCAGCGCTCCTGCCCACCTGGCGCGATTCTACCCGGTTGTAAACGATCTGCCGGACGCATGGAAATGGCAGAAGTGGATGGCAACGCATGGATTCCACGATGACGCCAATTTTGCAGCTGGCCAAATTGAGATGGTGGAGCAACGGTATGACCAAGCGGAGCAGTCTTTCCGCCTTGTCGCCCAGTCCTCCGATCCGTATTACCGCTCCTTCGGGGACTCTCTGCTATCGCGCATCTACGCCGAACGTGGCGACCTCTCCCAAGCGCGCGCCGCGCTCGACAGCGGCATGGAAGTGGATTCGTCCAACGGCTACGATGCACTTCGCGCAGGCAAACTCATCGATCGTGCTTACCTGCGCTGCAAAGTCAATGATATTGCGGATGCGGTGCAGGACATCGGCGCGGCGATCCGCACCTACTCTGGAGCGCAGGCGCTTTTGCTCTCGTCACAGGTTCTGGGAGAATGCGACGATCTCTCCGGCAGAAGCGCGAAAGAATCGATCGAAGCTGAATTACGGTCGGTCGCTCAAAAGATTCCAGACCCTGGCGAGAACCTGCTTTTGCGGGATGCAAACTATCGGGCGCACGGCGAATTGCTGCTGGCCGAAGGCAGCTGGAAGAAGGCTCTTCGGGAATTTCAGGCGGCAGATGCTCTGGAACCGCCAGCAGCCAACCGCGATTATCTCGCTCGTGCCTACCGGATCGCATCCTCGCTCGACGATGACAAAGCCGAGGCAGCGCGTTATCGCGCAAATGCCTTCGACCTGTCATTGCGGGTTGCAGACCAGCCTGCTCTCAACTGGTACCTGATGGTCGAACTCCCTCCCGGAGATTATGCGGACGATCTGGAAAAATGCCTGTCCCTCGCTGACCAGGTGCATCCTCCAGCCGAAACCATCAACCGATTGCGGGCGCGGTACTCCGCACTGCGCGGCAAAACAGCTCCCCTCATCCTACTGCGGCCCGCCTAAACGGCAAGCCGCTCCGACACAATTTCGCTTCTCAACCCAGGAGGACAAAGGTGGCAACGTTAACGGACGCACAAGCGCAGCAGTTGAAGGCGATCCTTCTTACGTGGTTATTCTGTGTTGTAAACAGCAATGTTCTTGAAAACATCGGCGATGCGGACTACCCAAAGATCGCCGCCAGCACTGGACTTGCCCAGAACTTGGTGGGGCAGGCGATCTCAAAGGCAAAGACTCTCAATAAGGGCGACTTTTCCGGCATGAGCCCGCTTGAGGCGGCGGCACAAATCTTCAACCCGGTCGCGTTCGTCGCCGACTATGTTAGCCCAGCAGGCGGATCGGCGTGTGGAAGCATTGGGGAGATTTATCAGGCTCTAAGTTCCTAAGAAATTGAACAGACAATAAGGCGCAAGTGCAGCTTGCGCCTTATCTGCCGCGGTTCGGCTCTCAGCCGGATCGCAACCAAACTCGAATGACAATCGAGGAAGATCAATGAAGTTCACGAGTCTGCTTGTGGAGTTTTTGGTCGCGCTTCACGCGATTGCGCTGCCTGCCTTTGCCACCGCGCAACAGGCGCCGCCGTTGGATTTGAAATCCATCTTCGATCCGCAATATCAGGGTTGGATCCGAACCCATCCGGACCAGTTTAGCTGGATGATTCTGGCGCTGATTTCGCGACCTGCGCCAGACAGTCTGCAATTCACACTGCGAAACGGGACCCGCACCAACAACGTTCTTTGGGAAACTTGGGCGGATGACGATTTTACCTTTCCCAAGCAGCCGGATCCGGCGAGGCCGAACCAATGGAGCGGCCGTACTGTCGATCTCCAGCGTGGCTTGCATCTTGTACGCGACCCGCTTTCAATGTTTGCCGTGCCCGCGCCTAGTCAAAACCCAACCGGCGCCGCCACGCGTTCCTCGTCGCAGGCTGGATTCATCTACACCATTCCTCCCAACGCTGAGATTGACGACGAGGAGGTTCGGCGTAATGAAGTCTCCTTCGAATTCATTACAGGGCAGCACCTCTGGTTTCAGGAAGGGATTGCTGCATGGATCAAAGATCATCCGGGGAAAGAGATGAGTTTTCCACGGGGAGCTATCGAGATCAAAGCGATATGGATGCGTGCCCCTGCCAACCCCGACCCGCAATTCCACTGGAACCGTGACACGCAGGGAAACAAATACTCTCTTCTCGCGCTGCACATCATGACCAACGCTGTGCCGGAATGGACTTGGGCCACATTTGAGTGGACTGGGAACGATAGCCAGTGCGATGGCGCCGGTGGGTGCAGCGATAGATTTGGATGTGAGCCTACATCCAGTTGCATCCATTCGAAGGCGGACGCGACAGGATCCTCGATAAAGTTGGCCGACACTGTGATCAAGATGTTTGCCCAGCTTGGAGTAACAAAGGAGTGGACAGGCTACAGGCTTCACGGCGCCCAGGTGCTCAGTGATGAGAAACCCATGCCCAACGTGCTTTGGAATTCGCAGATCGAGTCAGGCTTTAAATCGACCTCGTCTTGCATGGCTTGCCATCGGCGCGCGAGTGCTGACGTCACTGGCCGCGCTGATTGCAGCATGGGTTTTTTTATGACGGGTCCGAGTTGTGGCCAAGGGCATTTGGACTACCCTCCCGACCCTCCCCTCGCGAAGGGGCAAACGACTACATCCTTCGTTTGGTCCTTTATCAAAGCTTATCCGGCGCACTCGGATAGCCCGGTCTGCAAACCTAGTCCTCAGAATTGTCCGAACGCTACTGCTCCGGCACCGTAGGCCGTTTTTGCCTGCTCCAGGCGGCAGGCGGCCTGGCATGTGGAATAAACCGAGCCAGGCACAGAGTCGCCTGACCGCAGATTAGCTGCGGCGCATCTCCGCGCAGCGCCGTGTGAAATCCTCCGTGTCCCCTTTTCTCCAAGGTTTACGCCTCTCTAAGCAGCAATCACTTTCCATCCGCCATTCGGCTTCTGTGGAGCTCAACCGGCTCACGGACCGCTGTGACGGATTGACGATTGCGGCGTGCCGGTTTCGACACCGGCTCTTGAGGGGTCAACCTATGCATCGGAATTCTGTTTTGACGTTATTTCTCTCCTCCGTTTCTCTCGCCTTGCTGCTCGCAACAGGCTGCGGCGGAACGGGCGCGGTGTCCACATCCGGATCCGGATCCGGTTCTGGCGCTGGTTCTGGTTCTGGGTCAGGCTCGGGTTCTGGCTCGGGCAGCTCGAACCCTTCGAGTCCGTCTGTCGGAACTTCAGGCACCATCGTTCTGCCCAATGGCACAAGCGGTGTAGCCGTAGTTCACATCGAGGACGCGTCCGGCAATCTGCTCTCGACGCCGACGCTCAAGAACTACGCGGCCTCATTCCCAGTCACGCTGGTCGCCGAGCCGCCCGATTTCTCGCAAGGCCTGATCGGCGGTGGCGCGACAGCGCAGGAGTTCGATTCAGCGACAACTTCGCCCGCGCTTGCGGGCAGCGTGCAGATCTACACCAGCGGCACGCTCACGGCGCTCAGCATCGATGCCGACTCGACGTTTTCGTTCCAGCAGATGACCACGCTGGACAGCTACGACGTGCTCTGCTTCACCGGTGGCCTGCACCAGACCACCGACGCCAATGGAAACGCAGATCTGCCGCTTGGCCAGCAGCAGTACGTTTCCTTTGTTTCGTCCACAGACGGCAAGCTTGGCGTCGAGTCGGGCAGCAACGGTCTCGTGGTGTGGCAATTCACGGCCAGCACTTCGCCGCACGCCATCTACCCGCTGGAGCTCTTCGCGGATGCAACTCCGATTGGGTCGATCCAGGGCCGAGGAGCCATGGCCATCAACCCGACGCTCAACAACCAGGTGCTGGTCGGTGCAGGCAGCACTGTATATGTCTATGGAGGGTTTGATACCAGTTCGGAGGTCTCCAATAGCGCGAACCCCTATACGGCCCAGGCGCAGATTCCCAATGGCGCAACGATTTCTTCAGTCGCCTATCTGCCCGGCGGCAACTACGCCGTAATTGCCACCACTGCCGGGCTCTACACGGCCACCATCAACGACACCGGAACGATGGTGACCATCACGCTCAGCGCCTCGGCCGCCGATCCCACTTACACAGGCAGTGACGGAAACAGCTACGCGGTTGACCACGCGCAGTCGATCGCCATTACGCAAGACGGCAAATACCTGGCCGTGCTCACCGATCAGCCCAGCGCAACCGCCGGCACTCTGGTGATTCTGCCCGTCTCGACCACCGGGGTGGTGGGCTCAGCAAGCGCTACTATTTCCGGACTTCTGGCCACAGGAGGGATCGATAGCGTCTTTGCTTACTGACCAACGTATGGAACTTTGCCAAAGTTGCAAAACGAAAATAAGCGTTCCGTTTTGGCGTCGCTTGATGCCCGACTGGCAATGACCAATTGCCTGAAATCGATTCGCGCCCGATGTCTCTAGGAGGACAACCATGAAAGCCTTGGCACAAGAGAAGAGAATTACATCCGCGCCAGCCCGTCTGTTGAAATCAGCCGCGCTGTCATTGTTAATCGCATCTCTACCTGTCTGCGCTTCGGCCGCAGCTCAGGCCGTCAAGCCTGCGCCGGAGATAAATGCAGCTTCAAACGGCGGCGGCGCCGAAGGCGGCAGCAAGCCGGAAGCCCTGGTGGGCACGAGTGCCGGCAGCGCCAGCCAAACCTTCTCGCGCATCGCCCTCGGCGGAGGCATTTCGCCTCTTGGCATTAACCTGATGGCCGTCACCAATCTCAACCGCTATATGAATCTGCGGCTCACCGGCAATATCTTCAAATACAACCGGACCGGCATTTCCACCAATGGTTTCAACATCAACGCTGCGCTGAACCTGGCTTCGATGGGCGCTTCGGCGGATATTTATCCTTTCCCGAATCACGGATTAAGATTCAGCCCGGGCCTGCTGCTCTATAACGGCAACGCAGCAACGGCTGCCTTCGCCGTACAGGGCGGCCAGAGCTTCACGCTCAATGACACGACTTACTACTCTTCTACGACGAATCCGATAACAGGCTCGGGCACTCTCGGCCTGAACTCTCAAAAACCGGCGTTCACTCTTACTGCCGGCTGGGGCAATCCTGTCCGGCGCGGAGGCCACATCTCGTTCCCATTCGAGATCGGTGCTGCATTCATCGGCACTCCTTCGCTGAACATCCTGCTCAACTCCGGTCAGGTTTGCAGCGCGCAAGGCCAGGGATGCGTGAACGTCGCCACCGACTCCACCGTGCAATCGAACCTTCAGCAGCAGATTGCCAAATACAAGAACGATCTGAACCCGCTGAAGACCTATCCCATCGTTTCCATCGGCATGGCGTACTCGTTCGGGACCGGTAAGGGCCGCTGACAGCGGCTGGTCTCGTTCATACTGGCCGGACCGAGGGAGATATTCTTCGGGGCTAAAGCCGGCTCATCTTCGCGATGCTCGCGGGGCACGACTCAAATCGTGCCCCTTTTTGCAAAACCATTCTTGCGACCAGCTCTCCTGCAAACCTCCGTCACAACTGCCTGAGTGAAAGTGCGCGACCCGTGGCCCGTTCGGGCGCCAATTTACGCCCAACAGGATACAGAACCATATCGCTCGACCATGCGACTGTGTTCAACCACGGTTTCCCCGGAGGACGCCATGAGCTGCATCGCCCCGCTGATACTGCTCCTATTCACCGCTTTTCTCGTTGCCGCATACGTGCGGCTGCTCGCCGCCTGTTCCAACCACGCAGCCGGCACCGTGGGCACCAGACTGCCACGCGCCGTTGCATTGGCTTTGCCGGCGTTTGCCGTCATCGCCGGACTCACGGCCAAACCGGCTGTGGCGCAAGGCCCCACGGCGTCGAGTTCTCTCAGCATCAGCTCGGTGGGAGGATCTGCCAGCGCCACTGTCCAGCTTTCGCCAGTCGGCGATTCTCAGGCACGGTCAACCTGAGCTGCGCAGTTATCGCTCGCCGGGCTCGTCCTTCTTTGCGGAGTTTCCGGATGCGGAGGCAGCTCGAGTCCACAGAGCAGCAACAACAACCCAACCAACCCCGGCACCACCGCAGGCAGCTATAGCTATAGCGTCACCGTGACGGCAACCAGCGGCATGGTTACGGCTTCACTCAACGTTCCACTCACCTTGCAGTAAGAACGATGCCCCAAACTGAAGACTTGCGAGATGGCCGCAATTTGCAAAAAGGCCATCCCGCAAGTCTCGCCGTGCCACTCTCACCGGAATTCCGTCGTACTTCGGCGGCAGCCGTCCTTGCAGTGAGCGAGGAGCCACATGCTCGACATCGATGCTTGTGCGTTGACACACTGCGGCAAGATTCGGCTCAACAACGAAGATTCGGTCGTCCTGTTGCGACCGCACAACCGCGCCCAGCAGCACTTGCACGGGCTGCTGGCCATTGTGGCCGACGGGATGGGTGGGTACGAGGGCGGCGAAGTCGCCAGCAGGATCGCCACCGAAACCGTTGCGCGCTCCTTCTCGAGATACTCGAACTCCGGGCTTGCGCCCGGCGCGGCCCTGAAAGCGGCTTTTGCTGAGGCCAATCGCGCCATCTTCCAAACTGCGGTCGCCAACCCCATGTTCAGCGGCATGGGCACCACCTGCATTGCCGTGGTTGTGCGCGACGATCTGGCATGGTGGGCCTGGATTGGCGATAGCCGCCTTTACCTGCTGCGCGACGGGCGCGCCTGCCGCCTTTCGGAAGATCACACCCTGGTGCAGCAGATGCTACGACGCGGCCTCATCACGCCAGAAGAGGCGCGCAAACATCGCGACCGGGGCCTGCTCGAGCGCGCAATGGGAGTCGTGGAGCAGGCTGAGCCCGGTCTCAGCGCAAAAGCAATCCGGCTCAAGCCCGTCGACCGGTTACTGTTGTGCTCCGACGGCCTCTACGATCTCATCGACGATCAGGAACTGGCCGCGAACGTAGCGGAATGCTCTGCAGCCGAAGGCGCTGAAAAACTGCTCTCACTGGCTCTCGAACGCGGCGGACACGACAACATCTCCCTCATCTTGCTTGCGGCGACTGCTGGCGTTAGCGTCCCCCTCTGAATTTCTTACCAGGCTTTCGTCGCTCTTTCTTCGACTCCTTCGCATTCGCCGAAGGCGCTGGCGCCTCCGCATGCTTGTCCCGCTTCGATTTGTCCCGCTTCGATTTCGGCGCTGATGGGCGCTTGCCTGTCAAGGCAATGCCCTCTTCAACCAGCGAGAACTGCAGCTTCCGCTCCTGCGCCAAAATCCGGTCCAGGATCACCTGCACGCGGTCGCCGGCCCGGAAACGCCGTCCCCAGCGCTCGCCCACAATCTCGTGCGTGTTCTCGCGCCACGTGTAGCGGTCGCCGCGCAGCGTGTCGATCGGCACCAGTCCCTCGACGAACAGGTCTGTCAGTTCCACAAACAGTCCATACTTCGCCGGGTTCAGCACCAGCGCGGCAAACTCCTCGCCCACGCGGTCCTGCATGAAGCGCACCTTCTTCCACTCCACCAGCTCGCGCTCGGCTTCGGCGGCGCGCCGTTCGGTTTGGCTCGACTCATCAGCAATCTGCGCCAGCTCTGCTTCGGAAATCGGCGGGTTGAGAATCATTTCTTTTCTCAGCTTGTCATCCTGAGCGAAGTCACGCACAGTTTCTGAGGATCGGCCATCCGCCACAGAATCCCCGTGCCCCATCCTTGCGCCTTTTTTCTGGCGCAAGGGTGGGAAATCACGATCCTCCGCCTCATGCGAATGCGTCCACGGCGAGCTCAGCCGTCCTTCGGCAATCTTTCCTGCACCGCCAATCCCGGCGCGCAGCAGCGCCTTGGCAATGCGGTGGACAATCAGGTCAGGATAGCGGCGAATCGGCGAGGTAAAGTGCGTATAGGTTGGCGCAGCCAGCGCAAAGTGCCCCTCGTTCGTCTCGCTGTAGCGCGCCTGCATCAACGAACGCAACATCAGGTAGCTCAGGATTCGTTCTTCCGGCTTGCCCTCGATCTTCGCCGCCAGCTTCTGATACATCTTGGGCGTCACGGCAATGTCTTCCGGCACCTCATGCTGCCGCGGATTGCGCCCGCGCCCGTACATCTCGCGCCGCTCACCGCGCGTTTGCATGCGTTTCACCGGCAGTGGTCCGAGCCCGAGAGAATAACCGAAGCTCGCAGCCAATTCTTCGAACTGAACAACCTTCCGCGGCTCCGGCTTTTCATGGATTCTGTAGATCGAGGGCACGCCCAGGTCTTCGATCCACGTGGCCACGCACTCGTTCGCCGCCAACATGAACTCCTCGATCAGCCGGTTGGCCCAGGTGCGCTCAGCGCGCGTAATGCCGCGCATCTGCCCATGCTCGTCGAACTCGATCACCGGCTCCGGTAAATCGAAATCAATCGACCCGCGTTCTTCGCGCCTCTTGTTCATCAGCACAGCCAGCCGACGCATCCGCTCGAACTCCGGCACCAGCTCGTGATAGTTAGCACGCGTCTCGATATCCCCCTCGAGAATCGCATGCACCTCGTTGTAGGTCATGCGCGCAGCCGAACGGATGACGCCCTCGACGATCTCGTAGCTCTCGATGCGTCCCATCGAATCGAGCTGCATGATGCAGCTGAGCACCAACCGGTCTTCCCGTGGCCGCAGGCTGCAGATACCGCTCGATAGCTCATGGGGCAGCATGGGTATTGCGCGATCTGGGAAATACACGCTAGTGCCGCGCAACCGCGCCTCGCCGTCGATTGTGCTGCCCGCCTGAACGTACTCGGCCACATCGGCAATGTGCACCTGCAATTCATAGCCCATGTCACCCTTGCTGTCCACGCGCTCCGTCACCAGTACGGCATCATCAAAATCGCGCGCCGTCTCGCCGTCGATGGTCACAATCGGCAACTCACGGAAATCCATTCTGCGCGCGGCAGCGCTTTGGTCGAAATGCGCGACTTCACGAGCCTCGGCCAGCACTTCCTCGGGAAAGATCCGCGGCAACTGGTGCTTGCGGATCATCATTTCCACATCCACGCCGAAATCGTCGGGGTCGCCCAATACTTCGATCACACGCCCCATCGGCGGCCGGGTAGGCGAAGGCCAGCGCGTGATCTCTACATCCACAACCAGCCCCTCGAGCGACTCGTGTGCAATCGCTTCGCTGCCAATAACCCGATGCGGACTCGCCGTCTCACGCGCTTCCGGCAATTCTTCATCGGGAGGAATCAGGATTGCCTGCGTCATCCGCTCGTCGAACGGGACCACGCGATGCCAACCTGGCGGATATGCCGCCTCGCCCGACCACTCCACAGGCCTGGCATAGTGAAAAACTCCAACCACAGTGGGGTTGCGCCTCTGGATGACGCGCACGATCCGCCCCTG
>JASIJW010000604.1:0-40374 GCA_030050035.1 Acidobacteriaceae bacterium
CCTCCGCATGACCATCCGATATGCCCACCTGCTCCCCGAGCATCTCGAGGCGGCAGCTTCCCGGCTCGATGGGGTGCTGACACTGCCCGCACCGGCCGAGGAACTACCCGATGGGAAAGGTAGCTCTGAGGGCGAAAAGGGCTGAAAGTTCGCGCTCTGGAGTTACCACAGCGTTACCAGATGGAACAAATTTGAAGGAACTAACTTGGTTAAACTCTTGATTCTATTTGGCGTCCCCGACGGGATTTGAACCCGTGTTATCGCCGTGAAAGGGCGGTGTCCTAGGCCGGGCTAGACGACGGGGACGCTGCTGGGAAGAGTGGGTACAGCCAGAAAAGGGCGCGAACCGCACTCTTTTGAGGCTATCAACTCGCTCAAATCATGTCAAAAGAGACGGTTCCCCGGAGTAAGGCAACGGCGTGGGGCGCTGGGTCCAGTGGTTTCCGGCTCGCGGCAAAAGTCGGCTTGCGTTTTTCAGGGCCAGCACCGCGCGCTTTCAGGATCATCTTTTGGAATTGCAGTGGGGCACGATGCGCAGGCTCAACATGCGGTATCCTCAAGGAAACGTGCGCCGCAGGTGAGCTGCATCGCTGCCGATTTCAGGTGATCTTTGCGCCCTGATTTTTTTTGCGCCCCAGTACAGCGCTCCGGCGTCAGATGATTCGAGCGTTTATTGATGTGGAAGTCGGACTAGCGGCTATAAAAGCAGTCCGCGAGCGCCCGCAGTCTGGAACTCCAGAGGGCTGGATGCTCCAGCGAAGCTATCCCTTCTGAAGACAATGGCAACGCAGGATGAAGACAGAGGAATTTCCAGTGAGGAAGAGCAATTTTAAGCGTATCTGGGCTTGCATTTGGGCCGGGTGCCTGGCCACGGTGGTCTTCGCGGCCGTTGGATGCCAGACCGAAAAACCGGCGGCGCCGGCGGGCGGGGGCGAGATGCGCGCCATGCCGGTGCAGACAGTGAGCGTTAAGCTCAGTCCCGTTGCCGAGAGCAGCGATTACGTTTCCACCATCAAGTCGCGCCGGTCGGCGACGATTCAGCCGCAGGTGAGCGGTGCGATCACCCAGATCCTGGTGCACTCCGGGGACCATGTGAGTACAGGCCAGGTCATGGTTGAGCTCGACCCGCGCCAGCAGCAGGCGACGGTTGCTTCGCAACTGGCCACCGAGCGCCAGAAAAAAGCGCTCTATGACTACAACCAGATCGAGCTCGACCGGCAACGCAAGCTGTTTGAGGCCGGCGTGACCAGCCGTGATGCCATGCAGCAGGAAGAGCAGGCATACGAGAACTCGAAGGCCGATTACGAAGCGGCAGTGGCCACGCGCAAGGCGCAGCAGCAGTTACTCGATTACTACACAGTGCGAGCGCCGTTCGACGGCATCATCGGCGACATCCCGGTGCACGTGGGCGATTACGTGACAACCTCAACCATGCTGACCACGGTGGATGAAAATAAGGATCTCGAAGCTTACATCTATATTCCCACTGAGCGGGCGCGCGACGTGGGGATGGGCCTAGGCGTGGAGCTGCTGGATAATTCGGGCAACCTTCTGGAGTCGACGAAGATCGACTTCGTTTCGCCGGAGGTGGATAGTAACCTGCAGGCCATCCTTGTGAAGGCGCCTGTTCACTCCAGCCCTCAGGTGCTGCGCAATGCGCAGATGGTGACGGCGCGGGTGATCTGGAGCACGAAACCCATGCCGGTGGTGCCGGTGCTCGCGGTTACGCGCCAGGGCGCGCAGAGTTTCGTGTTTGTGGCGCAGCAGCAAAGCGGGCATTTTGTGGCGCACCAGATGCCGGTAACGCTGGGCGAAACGGTAGGCAATACCTATGCCATCTCTTCGGGGCTCGCGCCCGGTGACCGCGTCATCGTGTCGGGAACGCAGTTCCTGGTGAATGATATGCCGGTAATGCCGATCGGCGGCTGAGGGTCCAGGCCCCGAACCCGCGCACAACCGCAGCGGGACAAGAACGCGAAAGAGGTTTGATCTTGTTTGTCGATTTTTTCATCCACCGGCCGGTCTTCGCGACTGTATGCGCGCTGCTCATCATACTTGCTGGCGCGGCGTGCCTGCCTACGCTTCCCGTGGCCATGTATCCCACACTCGCACCGCCGCAGGTGACGGTGAGCGCGACGTATATCGGGGCCGACGCGGAAACGGTGGAGAAGGCAGTCACCATCCCTCTCGAGGAAGCCATTAACGGCGTTGAGGGGATGCGCTACATCAGTTCGCAGAGCACCAACAGTGGCACCAGCGCCATCACCATCACGTTCCAAACCGGCTACGACCTCGACATCGCCGCCGTAGACGTGCAGAACCGCGTGGCCAGCGTGCAGGGCCGCCTGCCAGGCGAAGTCAACTCCACCGGCATCTCAATCACCAAGGCCAACAGTAACTTCGTTTTTGGCGTGGGCTTCTTCACGCGAGACGGCCGCTATTCGAGCGAGTTCATCTCGAATTACCTTGACGTTTACGTGAAGGATGCGCTCAAGCGCGTGCCGGGCGTGGGCGACGTCATCATCTTCGGCGAGCGCAAGTATGCGATGCGCGTATGGATCGATCCGGTGCGACTGGCTGCACGGGGTCTTACGGCAAGCGATGTAGTAAACGCGCTGCAGGAACAGAACGTGGAAATTCCTGCCGGGCAACTTGGCGAGCCGCCCGCTGATCAGAAGCAGGCGTTCCAGATTCCCGTCCGCGTGACCGGCCGGCTTTCCAGTCCCGCGGAATTCGACAACATCGTTGTCAAAAATTCGCCGAACGGACTTGTGCTGCTGAAGGATGTGGGCCACGCCGAGCTGGGCGCCGAAGATTACAGCTCGACCCTCAAATTCTCCGGCCACGAGGCGATGGGCGTTGGCGTGGAACAGCTTTCGAATGCCAATGCGCTCGATGTGGATCGCGAAGCCAAGGCTGCGCTTGAACGGCTCGCGAAGAGTTTCCCGCCCGGCCTAGAGTACCACGTTGCGTTCGACTCGACCACGGCTGTGGGCGACTCGATCCGCGAGGTGCTGCGCACGCTCATTGAAGCCATCATCATCGTCATCGCCGTCATCTTTCTGTTCCTGCTCGACTGGCGCGCAACCATCATTCCGGCGGTCACCATTCCGGTGTCGCTCATCGGCACGTTTGCGTTTATCAAGATATTCGGCTTTTCGATCAACTCGCTTACGCTGTTTGGAATCACGCTGGCGACCGGCCTGGTGGTCGACGACGCAATTGTGGTCATCGAGAACGTGCAGCGGCACATACATATGGAGCACTCCGACCCGCACCTGGCCACATCGCGGGCCATGCGCGAGGTTACGAGCGCGGTCATTGCAACTTCGCTCGTGCTGATCGCAGTGTTTGTTCCGGTTTCATTCTTTCCGGGCACCACGGGCATTCTCTATCGGCAATTTTCGCTGACCATCGCGTTCTCGATCGCGATCTCGGCGTTCAACGCGCTTACGCTTTCGCCGGCGCTGTCGGCACTGTTCCTGCGCGGCGAAGAAGAACGCCCGCACCAGCTCGATTTTCTGCGCATCCGCCCGCTTTCGCACGCCTTCGCGGGATTCATTCACGGCGCCGAGGGGTTCATCGGCTGGATGGGCAGCACTTACGCGCGCATCATTCACGGCGCGCTCAAGGTGCGCTACGCGCTATTAATTGTCTTCTTTGCCGGCCTGGCTGCGACGGTGTGGATCTATGGGCATGTGCCCACCGGCTTTATTCCGCAGGAAGATCAAGGCTATTTGATGACCATCGTGCAGGCCCCGCCAGGGTCGTCGCTAGCCTATACGACAAACCTTGCCGATCGCGCCGCGGCGATCATCGCGCAGAACCCTGATATTGACGGCCTGTTCTCGGTTATGGGGTTCAGCTTTGCGGGCAGCGCCTCGGATGCCGGCATGATGTTCGCGAGCTTGAAGCCAGCAGATGAACGGCGCGGACCCGGACACTCGGCCGCGGCGATCGTGGCCGACCTCTCGCCCAAGCTGCAGCGGCTGATGCTGGCGCCAAATGGCGGACTGGTGGCCCTGTTCGAGCCACCCGCGGTGAACGGAATTGGCAGCTTTGGCGGGTTCCAGTTCATGCTGCAGGATCAGGGGGGCAACACGCTAACGGATCTAGACCGCGTGGCTCACCAGATTGTGAACGCCAGCCGGGCGAAGAAGGACCTGACCGGTCTCCTCACCACCTTCTCGGCCAATGATCCGCAGGAGTTGGTGACAATTGACCGCGATAAAGCCAAGGCGCTCGGCGTTCCGCTGTCGCAAATCTCTTCCACGCTGAATGTGCTGATGGGCTCGGAGTATGTGAACGATTTCGATTACAACGACCGCACCTATCGAGTTTTCGTTCAGGCCGATCAGCCGTTCCGCATGCGCTCGAGCGACCTGCACAGCTATTACGTGCGCTCGGACTCGAACCAGATGATCCCGCTCGACAACCTGGTTACGGTCGCGGAGAGTGCCGGGCCGCCGGTGATCACGCGCTACAATCTCTTCCGCGCTGTAGAGATCGACGGCTCGCCGGCGCCGGGCTACAGCTCCGGCCAGGCGCTCAAGGCCATGGAAGACCTCGCGAAGCAGAACATGATGCCGGGCATGGCTTTTCAGTGGACGGGCCTCACGCTCGACGAGCTGGAATCGAGCGGCAAAGCGCTCATCATCTTCACGCTTGGCCTGGTGGTGGTGTATCTCACGCTCTCGGCGCAGTACGAAAGCTTCGCGCTGCCCTTCATCATTCTGCTTGCCGTGCCCATGGCCGTGCTGGGCGCGCTGGGGCTTGTCTCGCTGCGCGGGCAGGCGAACGACGTCTACTGCCAGATCGGCCTGGTTATGCTCATCGGCCTCTCGGCCAAGAACTCGATTTTGATTGTTGAGTTTGCCGAACAGCTCCGGCGGCGCGGCCGCACCATTGCCGAAGCTGCGATTGAAGCTGCCGAGCTGCGCCTGCGGCCGATCCTGATGACCTCGTTCGCGTTCATTCTCGGTGTTCTTCCGCTGTACTTCGCCACTGGCGCCGGCTCGCTCGGCCGCCGGTCGGTGGGAACGACGATCGTGGGCGGTATGCTGCTCTCCACTGTGCTGAACCTGATTTTCATTCCGGTTCTCTACGTGATTTTAAGCCGGCTGCTGAATCGCGGCGTCGTGGGAATCGAGATGCCGGTGGAAGTGGAGCAGCACATCTAGATAGTTCCGGGAGAATCAGTGTGCCCTTACTGCTTCTCCCGGTGCGCGATGATGTAGTCCTTGATTCGGTCGTAAACTTCACTCGTTACAACGCCGTGGTCGAGCAGATCCTGTTTCGTCCGATACGGGCGAAAGCGTACGATACGCTCGGCCCATGTGCGGGTCATCCCGGGCGCTTTCATCAGTTCGTCCACCGTGGCGTGGTTGATATCGACTCGCGCTTCGGGCGGAATTACCTGTGTATGCGCTGCGCTCTGATGCACCGGCGTGGCGAATCCTCGCACCGTGCATAGCAACGCCGCAGCCAGAGCAAAGATTTTCACTCCTTGGTACACCGCACCATTTTGGGCCAGCGAAGCGCATCATGCAAGCTGCAGTTTGCAATTGGGCATTTGAACCCGACCTGCGAAAATAAAGTATGGCGCATCCTCCAGCCTCTTGCGGTTCTTCAGGATTCGGTTCGTCGAGCCTCGGCAAGGCTCGTACAGGACTCTTCCTTCTTCTCCTCGCGCTCCTGGTCTTCTGTTTTGCCCTGTTCTGGATTACGCGCGACGCCATGGCGCATCTGTCATTCCTGCAAAATGGCACGGCAAAATCGAATGCTTCTTTGGTCGATACTCGACCGTGGCAGACGGCTCAGACGCTTGCTTCGCTGGCGGTTACCGCCGAAGAGAATGAGTACGCGCGCCGCGCCGAGCACCTGGCAGATCACGCGGTAGATCAAGCCTTTGCTGCAGCTCTCCGCCAGGCCCAGCTTGATGCCCAGCACCGCACGCTTACCGGCGCAGCCCTCGAACTGCAGCAGAAGATTACTCAGCTTGAAAAGATTCGTGATCAGGACCAGGCGACAGTCGATAAACTCTCGGCCAAAGCGCCTGCCGCGCAGCAAAAGCAAAATGCTGCTCCGGCCAACGATGCGCTGCAGGTAGCCAAAGCGCAGCTCGGACTCGATAACGACGAACTGGCCGACGCCCAACGCGATCTTGAGCGCGCCTCGGGCGATACGACCGCGCAAATCCAGGACGAGCTTGCCGCGCACGAACAGTCCATGCAGAAATACGATAGCCAGGTTGCCAGTGGCGAAATCGCGGTCATCTCCATGGCTCATAATCAGACGCTCGCCGCCCGCATTGCTGCATGGTTCAAACAACGGCAGCGCGAGGCGCTCCTTGAGCAAGCCCAGCAGCAAGCACTAGGAGATGTGCAGAGCATCACAGCTCAGCACAATGCGCTTGAGGCTCGCGCCAACTCTGCGACGACATCGGCATCGGCGGCGGACCAATCTGCAGAAATCGCCAGCCTTCACGACCGCAGTGCCGAGCGCCAGATTCTCAGCATTGACGACGATCGCATCCAAACCCATCAGCGGCTTGCAGCCGTATATGGCGAGTGGGCGGCGCAAGTCCGATTGCAGCATCGTATTGTCGAGCACCTGATCCTCACTTCTCTGATGGTCATCTTGATCATCCTGATCGGCATGCTCGTCTGCGATGCCTTGATCCGCCGTCTGATGGACAGGCCCGCTCTCGATCGCCGGCAGATGCGCACCCTGCGCAGCATCCTGCAACTTGGCGTGCAGGCGGTCGGCCTCATACTGATTCTCTTTGTGATCTTCGGCGCGCCGCGTCAGACGCCTACCATCCTCGGCCTCACCACGGCGGCGCTCACCATTGCGCTGCAGGATTACATTGTCGCCTTCCTCGGCTGGTTCACGCTGATGGGCAAAAGCGGCATTCACGTGGGCGATTGGGTGGAGATCAACAATGTGAGCGGCGAGGTTGCGGATTTCCGACTGATGACCACGACGCTGCTCGAAACCGACCAGGGGCTTCCCACCGGCCGCCGGATTACTTTCATGAACAGTTATGCCATCCGCGGCCAGTACTTCAACTTCTCCACTGCCGGGCAGTGGACGTGGGAAGAGATCGCGGCCGTCGTACCGGCCACGGCTGACGTACATGAGCTCACGCAGCGTGTCGAACAGGCCGTAACGGAAGAAACAAGCGAAAATATTCGTCGCGCCAGAGAAGAGTGGAGCCGAGGTAGCCGCGCTGCCGGGCTGCGCAGCTTGGATCCTGCACCGGTGGTGAACTTGCGCCCGTCGAACTCCGGCGTCGAATTGCACGTGCGCTATATAACGCCCGCTGCTGCACGTTTTGAGCTTCGTAACCGGCTGTACCAACGAATCATTGAATTGCTACACGCATCGACGGCTGCGCCCGCGAAAGTGTAGCAACAAATGCCAGCTTAAGAGCCAGGGCTTGCTCGTAGAATCTGGATCGGGACTGCCAACCGGCCTACGGCGATCGGCAGCGGCAATCAAATATTTCAGTTATTTTACTTGCCGCCGCAGGACCGTTCTGAAAACATGAAGGCGGGCAAAGCCCCTTGAACTCCGTGCAAAGTCGTTCAGGAGGTTCAAATGCGATTGAAATCGAGCGTACCCGCCATCTGTTTTGCCATTATCCTGACCACTTGCGCGGCCCATGCGCAGTTGACGGCTGCTGCGCACATAGCACTGGCCCAGGAAGATGCTGGCATCGTACTCGGTCAGCCCTGTGCGGTGGTCGAACAAACGCAGTCAACACGCCAACTGCCCGATGGAACGACTCTGACCCGACGCACCGAGGTGCGCAAATGGCGCGATTCTCAGGGACGCTTCCGCAAACAAACCTCCGAGGTGAGCGATGGGCAGGAGCCACAATTCGAAGCGGCCAGCATTATCGACCCGGTTGCCAATACCCTCACCATCCTCCACTTCGACCGAAAAACAGCGACCGTGTTCCACCTGCCCGATCAGGGCTCTAATAGTCTGCATCCATACGTTGAACTCGATGACATACCGCTACTCGCTCGACCGGGCGTCCAGGTTAAGGTTGAGAAGCTGGAACCCAAAACGATTGCTGGCGTTTATGCCATGGGTAGGCGCGTCACGCGCGTTCGGCCGCCGGGGGTCATTGGCAACGACAAAACGGTGACGAGCGTAAGCGAGCGTTGGGTTTCGCCCGATCTTAAGATCCTTCTTGCGAGTTCCATGGACGATCCGCGCGAGCAGTTGATCCGCCAGGTAACGCAACTGGACCGCAGCGAGCCCGATCGCAGCATCTTTCAAATTCCCCAGGGCTTTACGGTGAGTGAAGTTCAGGTGCCGCAGAAGGAGCAATGAGCGCACAACTGTCCGGCAAGAAAATGTTGACATGACCCGGTCCGATCCCGTAGTTTCAAGACAGATGCAAATTCACCGCCATCACGGTCACCACCATCATCATGGGACCTCCATGCCGGCGGATGCTATGGCCTGAATTGGCCAGAGAGATCGGAAATAATCATCAGCCCGCCGGCCGCCAAAGCCCGCGGGTTTTTTCTTGCCTCTCGAAACCTCAGCACGACCAGAACTCAGTACCAACAGGAATTGCCATGACCGATCAAATCATGTCCAACCAAACTGCGACCATCGATTTCGACAAAATGGAAGGGCTCGTCCCCGGCATCGTGCAGGATGTGCGCACCGGCGAAGTGCTGATGCTCGGCTTTCTGAACCCGACCAGCTACGCCAAAACGCTCGAGACAGGCTTTGTGACTTTTTGGAGCCGCACCCGCCAGAAGCTGTGGATGAAGGGCGAGACCAGCGGCAACCGCCTGCGCGTCGTCTCCGCCTCCACCGACTGCGACAATGACACGCTTCTGTTCCGCGTTGAAGTGGAAGGCGACGGCCTGGTTTGCCACGAAGGCACCGTAAGCTGCTTCACCCGCCCCATTGCGACGAACGCGCAAACGGAGGTGGCTCGTGGCTGACAAGCTTCGCCTCGGCCTGCCCAAAGGCAGCCTGCAGGACGCGACCATCGCCCTGTTTCGCCGTGCCGGATGGAATATTTACGCCGACGGCCGCTCCTACTTTCCTTCGATTGATGACGCGGACATCGAGTGCATGCTCATCCGCGCGCAGGAGATGGCGCGCTACGTGGAGCATGGCGTGCTCGACGCAGGCCTTACGGGCATTGACTGGGTCATGGAAAGCGGGCTCGATGTCCCCAGCGTGACCACGCTCACCTACGCCAAGCAGAGCCGCCGCAAAGTGCGCTGGGTGCTCGCTGTACCGGAGTCCAGCGGCTTTGAAAAAGCCGAAGATCTAGAAGGCAAAATCATCGCCACGGAACTGGTGGAAACGAGCAAGCGCTACTTCGCCGCGAAGGGTGTAAACGTGAAGGTGGAGTTCAGTTGGGGCGCAACTGAAGTAAAGCCGCCCATGCTGGCCGACGCCATCGTTGAGGTAACGGAGACCGGCAGTTCGCTCAAGGCCAACCATCTGAAGATCATCGACACCGTGATGGAGAGTGAGACGCATTTGATCGCGTCGAAAGCCGCGCTGGCCAATGCCTGGAAGAAGCAGAAGATCGATCAGATCGCAACCATGTTGCGCGGCGCTATCGACGCACAGGCGCAGGTGGGCCTAATGCTCAACGTGAAGCGCGCTGATCTCGAAGCCGTGCTCGCGGTGCTGCCGGCGCTCAACTCGCCAACAGTTTCGCAACTGAGCGACTCTGAGTGGGTGGCCGTAAACACTATTCTCGAAGAGCGCGTTGCCCGCGACGTGATTCCGCGCCTGAAAGGCGCAGGCGCTACGGGTATTGTCGAGTATCCGCTGAACAAGGTTGTGCTGTAGCAGTTCTTCAATAGGTGCCCGGGCAGAGCCTCCGTCATACCCGGATATGCCTGAAGAAAACGATGGGGATTGAGCCTCTAAGGGAACCGAAGTCAGGATCGACGCATGAAACTTGTCCGCACCAAAGGCCGCGGCGCACAGGAAACAGCGGCGCTACTCAACCAGCTCGAGGAGCGCGGAGGCGCGGCGCTCGATGCCGTGCGTCCCGCGGTGCGCCGCATCGTTGCCGATGTGCGCCGCGGCGGCGATCGCGCATTGCTTCGCTATGCCGCGCAGTTCGATGGTCTCGCCGGACCCGATGCCATGCGCATTACGCCCGGGGAGATGAATGCTGCATGGCAGACGCTGACACCCGACCTGCGCGATGCTCTCTCGACTGCCACCTCGCAGATTCGAGGCTTCGCAAAGCGCCAGCTCCCGAAATCGTGGAACGCGTCGCCCTTTAATGGCCTCACTACTGGCCAATTGGTACGGCCGCTCGATGCGGTTGGCTGCTATGTTCCCAGCGGACGTCATCCGCTGCCCTCAACGTTGCTGATGACCGCGATTCCCGCGCAAGTGGCTGGCGTTCCGCGCATCGTCGTGGTTTCGCCCAAGCCCGCACTCGAAACTCTAGCCGCCGCTCACCTGCTCGGCATCACGGAGTTCTACCGGCTCGGCGGGGCGCACGCCGTGGCCGCGCTCGCCTATGGCACGGACACGATACCGCGCGTTCAGAAGATCGTTGGTCCGGGTAATCTTTATGTCACCGCGGCCAAGCGCCTCGTCGCATTCGATTGCGCCATTGACATGCTCGCCGGACCCACGGAGATCGTCATGACCAGCGATCGCGGCAACGCGGGCGAAATCGCGGCCGATCTGGTTGCGCAGGCCGAACACGATCCTGAAGCCCTCGCTATCTTTATCACGACGCGCGAGGAGTTGGGCCGCGACGTGTTGGCCCAAGCGAAGCAGCGCAGCCGCAATAATCCCGTGGCGCGCGAGTCGCTTCGCCGCCATGGCTTCATCATCGTCGCAGCCACAGCCGATGAAGCCCGCGCTATTACCAACCGCCTTGCGCCCGAGCACCTCACTGTCGATTCCGTGCGCGATCTCGAATGGGTGACAAGCGCGGGCTCGGTCTTTGTCGGCCGCTGGTCGGCGCAGCCCATGGGCGATTATATCTCCGGGCCAAATCACACGTTGCCCACCGGCGGCATGGCGCGCGTTCGCGGGGGATTGAGCGTAAACGACTTCGTCAAGCTCATCACCGTGCAGGAATACGCGCAGCCTGCACTGCGCACGCTTGGGCCAAAGGCCGCGCTGCTGGCCGAAGCCGAAGGCCTCGCCGGCCACGCAGAGGCTATTTACACGCGCCTGAATTCGAGGAGGTCCCGTGGCTGAATCAACCATCACCGCAGCACCGGCGCCGCGCGCACGCGTGCAGGCCATGAAGGAGTACCATCCCCCGCTCGGCAGCCGCGATGCGCTGCGCCTTGACTTTAACGAAAACACGCTCGCCTGCTCTCCGCGCGTGCGCGAAGTCCTGGGCCGGATTTCGGCCGGCTCGCTCACGCGTTACCCCGAGCGCGAGCCCATTGAAGCAGTCGTCGCTGCGCACCTCGGCCTCAACCCAACACAGGTTGCTTTGACCAATGGCGTCGACGAGGCCATTCACGTTCTCTTTGAAACCTTCCTCGAGGCGGACGACGAGCTGCTGCTACCGGTGCCCACGTATACCATGTACGAGGTCTACGCATCGTCGACAGACGCACACGCAGTCACCGTACTTGCCGGCAATGATCTCGCCTTTCCTTTCGAACGCCTGCTGGCATCGATTACGCCGAAGACAAAGATCATTGCTGTTGCGAATCCGAACAGCCCGTCGGGTACAACAGCAACGCGAGAGCAGCTCATCGAGCTTGCACGCCGCGCTCCGCAAGCCGTTCTGCTCGTTGATGAGGCGTACTTTCACTTCCACGGCGAGACCGTAACGGACTTGATTGGTACGATTCCCAATCTTGTCGTCGCAAGGACGTTTTCAAAGGCTTATGGGCTCGCGGGCCTGCGCCTTGGCCTGCTCGCCGGCCCCGCAGAGCTTATGCGCTGGGTGCGCCGCGTGCTCTCGCCGTACAGCGTGAATTCGCTGGCGCTTGCCTGCCTTCCGCCCGCTCTCGAAGATCAGGCGTATATCGATTGGTATGTGAGTGAAGTGCTCGCCGCACGCACGGAGTTTGAAGCCGCGCTCGATGCACTCAGGGTGCGCCGCTGGCCGAGCCGCGCGAACTTCGTGCTGGTAGATATTGGCCCGCAGCACGCTGAATTTGTCCGCCGCATGAAGACGGTCGGCGTCCTTGTCCGCGACCGCTCAAGCGATCCCGGCTGCGACGGCCGCGTGCGCATCACCATCGGCATACGTGAGCAGATGCGCAACGCAATCGCAGCGCTTAACGAGACCATGACCGCTCTGCGGAAGGAAAGCGATCTAGAATGATGACGAAGCGCAAACAAACTCCACCACGCACGTCAGGCCGCTCTGCAGCCTTCGAACGCAACACGACCGAGACGCAAATTGGGATCCGGCTCACCATTGAAGGGCAGGGTCGATACAAAGTCTCGACCGGCATTCGCTTCTTCGACCACATGCTGGAACTGTTCACGCGCCACGGTGCTTTCGACCTTGAGCTCAGGTGCAACGGTGATTTAGATGTCGACCAGCACCATACCGTCGAAGACGTCGGCATTGCGCTTGGCGAAGCATTCAACCGCGCACTGGGCGACAAGCGCGGGATTCTTCGCGCCGGCTATTTTGTCATGCCCATGGACGAGACGCTGGCTATCGCGGCGGTCGACTTGAGCGGCCGCGCCGCTTTCGCCGTCGAGACAAAGGTGCGCACGCGCCTGGTGGGCGATTTGCAGACAGAGCTGGTCACGGACTTCTTTGAAGGCTTCGCCCGCGGGGCGCGCGCCAATGTGCACGTGAAGACAATGTACGGCCGATCAAACCACCACAAGATCGAGGCGATTTTCAAGGCTTTTGCGCGTGCGTTGCGTGTGGCCTGCTCGCGCGACAAGCAACTGGGCGAAATGCTGCCCTCGACCAAAGGATTGCTCTGATGCGCGTCACGGTGATCGACTACAAGGCGGGCAACCTGACCTCGGTGCTCAAAACGCTGAGCCACCTGGGCGCGGAAACCGTCGTCACGGACGGCAATCTCGCGCTGGTTGAATCAGCGGAACGCATCGTGTTACCGGGCGTGGGTCACTTCGCGACCACCTCGCGTCTGGACACTACCGGCCTGAGCGGAGCGATCCGCACCGCGATTGCGCGCGGGATTCCCTTTCTCGGCATCTGCGTGGGCATGCAGTGGCTTTATTCCGGATCGACTGAAGCGCCTGCTCAGCCCGGCCTCGGCTGCTTCGTTGAACAGTGCACGCGCTTTCCGGAAGGCAAGGAAAAAGTGCCGCACGTTGGCTGGAACTCGCTCGAAATTCGTCCAAATTCACGCCTTCACGCCGGTATCAATCCGGGAGAATTTGTCTACTTCACACACGCCTACAAAGGCCCTGTGACTGCCGACACCGTAGCCGTTACGCATTACATCGAGCCTTTCGCTGCCGCCGTCGAACGCGGCAATGTGATGGGCGTGCAGTTTCATCCGGAGAAATCCGGCGAAACCGGACTCAAGGTGCTGCGGAATTTTCTCAACTGGCGCACGGAGGAAGCTTCATGCTGACGAAGCGCATCATTGCTTGCCTCGACGTGCACGCCGGCCGCGTAGTCAAGGGCGTGCAGTTTGTCGATCTTGTTGATGCCGGTGATCCGGCCACGCAGGCTGCTCGGCACGCGCGCGAAGGCGCTGACGAAATCGTACTGCTCGATATTACCGCTACGCACGAAGGTCGCCAGACTTTACTCGATACTGTGCGCCGCACGGCGCGTGAGCTCTTCGTCCCGTTCTGCGTGGGCGGCGGCATCCGAAGTGCGCGCGATGCCGAGCAGGTTTTTGAGGCGGGGGCTGACAAGGTTAGCATTAATTCTGCCGCGCTTGCCGATCCCACTCTCATCAGCGCCATTGGTTCGAGCTTCGGTGCGCAGGCCGTGGTCGTCGCCATCGATGCGCGCCGCGATCCTAACGCCGCCGATCCCGTGCGCGATGCGCAAGTCTTCGTCAGCGGGGGACGCAGACCGGCCGGTCGCCGTGTCGTCGAATGGGCGCGCGAAGCTGAGCAACGCGGCGCCGGAGAAATTCTTCTTACGTCTATGGATTCCGATGGCACCCGTGCCGGTTTTGATTGTGAGCTGACTGCAGCAGTGAGCGAGGCCGTAAGCATTCCTGTCATTGCGTCAGGCGGCGCAGGCACCGTCGCGCACTTTGCTGACGTCTTTGCGCGCGGCAAGGCCGATGCCGCGCTCGCGGCCAGCATCTTTCATTTTGGTGTTTCTAGCGCGCGCTCGCTCAAAGAAGAGCTCGCGCAATCCGGCGTTCCCGTGAGGCTTCCATGCTAATTCCTTCCATTGACCTGATGGGCGGCCGCATCGTCCAGCTTGTGCAGGGCGAGAAGCTCCGCCTCGCCTTTGACGATTTCGAGTACTGGATCGAGAAATTCTCGCGCTACCCGATGGTGCAACTCATCGACCTGGACGCCGCCATGCGCCAGGGCGATAACGCTGTGCTCGTCGAACAGATTTCGAAGCGGCTGCCAGTGCAGGTGGGCGGCGGGATCCACACCAAGGGTCGCGCCCGACATGTGCTGGACTGTGGCGCGCTCCGCATTATTGTCGGATCGGCGCTATTCACCGCTGATGGTTTCGTGAATACGGAATTTGCAGCGTCGCTGGCCGACGAAGTTGGCCTCGATCAGATTGTGGCCGGCGTCGACACCAAGAACGGCCGTATTGCCGTGAAGGGTTGGAAGGCCCAGGTTGAGCTGACACCGGACGATGCTATTCCGCAGCTTGAGAAGTTCGTCGCGGCATTCCTCTATACGCATGTCGACGGCGAAGGGCTCATGCAGGGCTTTCCGATGGATGTTGCCGCGCGGCTGCGCAAGCTCACCTATCGCCAGGTCGTCGTCGCCGGCGGCATTCGCAGCCAGCAGGAGATCGACGAGCTCGATGCGATGCGCGTGGATGCTGTCGCCGGTATGGCTGTATACACGAACCTGCTCGCTGTATAGGCGGGCTCATTCTCAAATTGTGGTCTTGCTGACAATCGCCTGCTGTAACATACAGGAAAAATCATAAGCCATGCTGCGCGTCGCCTACCCAGAGACCATTTCAGAGGAATTGCTGCGCGACTTCCCTGCAGGAGTCGAGCTGATACCCGTTTCTAACCGCATGGATCATGACGTGGAGGCGGAAGTCTGGATCCCCGATCCATACGCTACGCGCGCGCTGAAGACGTGGCCTCACCTGCGCGGAGTACGGCTGGTGTTGTCGATGATGGCCGGCACTGAGTGGATTCCGGCGACTGTCGGCCCACGCGTCACCATCTGTAATGCACAAGGCGCACACAACGTCTCCACGGCCGAGTGGACGGTTGCGGCGATCTTTGCGGTGCTCAAACAGTTCCCTCTCTTTCTCGACATCCAGCGTTCGGGCGAGTGGCGCCGGCGCAATGAGGCCAACGCGGCTTACGCGGCCATCTCCGGCGACACGCATCCGCACCATCCGCCAGTGATGCTCGAGGAATTGACCGGCAAGACGGTGCTGCTTGTCGGCTACGGCGCCATTGGCAAAGAAATCGAGCGGATGCTTGCTCCATTTCGCGTGGAGATGCTGCGTGTGGCTCGCACCCCGCGCGCGGGCTCGCAGGAAGACCCGGAGGTTCACGCCGTCAGCGAGCTCAATGCTCTCATTCCCAGCGCTGAAATTGTCGTACTCATTGTTCCCTATACGCCCGAGACACACCAACTCATCAGCTACGAACAACTGGCGCTGATGCAGCAGGGAACGTTGCTGGTGAATGCGGCGCGCGGCGCAGTGGTGCACACGGAGGCGCTGGTCGACGCGCTGCAGTCGCGCCGCATCCGTGCGGCGCTCGACGTAACCGATCCCGAGCCGCTGCCCGAAGGACATCCGCTGTGGAGTTGCCCGAATCTGCTGATCACGCCGCACGTTGCGGCATCTAGCCCGCAATTTGCGCGCCGGGCGTTGCGAATTGCCGCGGCCGAACTGCGCCGCTATATGAACGGCGAGCCGCTACGCAACGTAGTTCAGGCGACCATCTGAGGCACTTCCGCGCGACGCCAGTCTCGCAGGCCAAGTACCGCAAGCAGCACCAGGCCCGCATAAAGCAGCGCTGTTGCGCGCAGGTCCTTGTACAGATATTCGCCAATGTATATTACATCAATGGCGATCCACAGCCACCAATTTGCAATATGTTTGCGCGCCTGCCACCAACTTGCGACCAGACTGTAGCTGGTGAGCGCAGCGTCGAGATGCGGCAAAGCAGCTCCCACTCGCACCATTAACGCCCCAAGCAATAGAGCACCGACAGCGCCGGCCGCCAAGCCGACGATCCATCCTCGAGCACCGAGCACAACCACGCGCACTTCGCCCTCCGCGCGCACGCCGCGCCACCAATGCCACCAGCCGTAGAGCGTGAAAACGACAAAGAAGATTTGCAACAGAGCATCGGAATAGAGTTGCGCGCGGTAAAAGACGATGAGGTAAAGAACATCGGCGAGCAACGTGATCGGCCAGCAGATGAGAAGGCGCCGAGTGGTGAGCCAAATGCCCAGCACGGTTGCGATCATGCCAGCAAGCTCCAGCCCGTGTTCGCTAAGGTAAGTCACGATCGCCGGCATCATGCGCGTGCTGCTCCCTGCTTTTTGAGTGGGCGTCGATCTGCCCAGCGGCGCAATGCATCAAGAAGCTGACGACCGGACTTGCTGTGGAACCATTGCGCGTGCGCTACCAACCACCCTTCGTACGCCATGCGTGCGCTTTCTTCGGAGTGCAGTACGCCGAGAAAATAATCAACCTCGGAGAGTGCGAACTCCGCATGGCAAAGCGTGAGCATCGGCGCGAGTGCCGCGGCTTCGGCGCCGCGCAACGGTCGCATCTGTTCGTATCCCGCCAAAAACGCTTCGAGATGGTTGAAGTGAACTGGCACGCTGTCCGGCCGTGAGGGATTTTCGACCAGCGCCAGCCACTCGACGATGTTGCGCTCGATGGCGTGCGCCAGATCGTGCACAGCGTTGGTCCGGTCTGCCAATCCAAAGTCGATCACGGCCGCGGCGCGGGCGTTGTCTGTTGAATCACTCCATAGCAAGTTCGAGGCGTGCAGATCGTTGTGCGTCCACAGAGAGTGGATCTCGGGCAGCAGCGGACGAAGCTCGGCATGAAACGGAGAAAGCAACTCAAGCGCTCGCTGCGCAGACTCACGCACGATCGCATTCTCGGCCAGCGCTGGTCGAGCGGCAATATAGCGTCGCATCGCTGCGTTCGCATCCGGCTCGGCAAAGACAGTAAAGCTGGCAACCAGCGGCCGCGCTTTGCGGCGCGGAGCGTCGAAGTCCTCTGCTGCGTAATGCAGCTTTGCCAGCGCCTGGCCGGCAGCGTGCGCGTGAGCTGCGCTGCGGAACGGCGTCCACGATTGCGCTTCGCCGTAGAGATCGATCCCATGGGCCAGTTCGTGCACTTCATAGGTCCAATCGTCGCGCTCGATTGCGCTCACGCCTGCAATATTCTGGAGCACACGCGGCACGGATGCGCCGTTCGCTGCCAGGTGCTTCATATAGCGGTGCTCTTCGCGCAGTCCTTCCCCATCGCGGACAACGCGCGCGTGGCGCTTCACAAATACCCGGCCGCTCTCTGTTCGCACCACGCCCGCCGCCGAGAATGGCCGCGGGCTGGCGAATAGAATCTCACGTGGCGCGCCGGCAGCGGAAAACTCCGCCAGCAGCGGACGCAGCTCCTCGATCGTGAGCGGCGTCCAGTCAGGCTCAACCAGTTTACCGTCCAACCCGTGCGCTTTCACGATTTCGCCCACTGCGACCTTATCACCGGACAATGTTTTTGGCTTGTTCACCCCCATTAAAAGGTATACCGCGCCGAGGCTCGCACCAGCGCCGGCGCGCCAAGCCAGATGAACGTGTCCCCGTAGCTTGCGCCCGTATCGGACCAGTACTTTTTGTCGGTGATGTTATCGGCATAGATGCGGAAACTCATCCGTCCCTGCTCGCCGCCGGGAGTGTAGCGCAGGCCCAGGCTGAAGAGGTTGTATCCGCCGACGCTGACGGCGTCATCCCGCGTGGCTTCCTTACGGCTGGTGTAGCTCCAGCCGGGCATCAGCGCGACTCCGCGCAGGTGCGGAGCGGTGACATCGGCAAAGAGCATGGTGCGGAAGCGCGGCACGTTGATCACCTGCTTATCATCGAAGGAGGACGTGCCGGTGTTCTCGGAGATCGCGCTGATGGCCGCAGCCGAGCCCGTGAGTCGCAGCCAGTTCGCTGCCGTTCCCTGTGCGTTTAGTTCCAGGCCATCGTGTGTCTCGCGTCCCTCAGACTCGAAGCACAGATCGCCTGGATTTCCGGCGGGGCAAAACGCGTCCGGTCCGTTGAGCACTTTGGGATAGAAAAACGGCGCGCGCATGCGAAACACATCTGCCGCTAACAGGATTCTCTGTGCAGGCTCGTATTTCACGCCTGTTTCAACCTGGTGAGTATTGTAGGGGTTCAGAAACTGGCTGGCATTGTCTACCCACCACGGTCCTTGGGGCCCGAGCGAGAGCTGCACGCCGTAGTTGCCGTAGAGGGTGACGTTGCGCACGGGGCTGAAGGTGATCGCGTACTGCGGCAGCCACACGGGCTTATCGGTCGGCTGCATTGGCGCTGTTGGGTCCGTTGCCTGCGCAGAATAATTGTGATCGCGCAGCGCGTCGTAGCGACCGCCGGCGATCAACTGCACGCGGCCGGGAAGTTGCAAGCGATCCTGGAGAACGAACGACGATTGATGGCTGTCTTCCCATAGCCGTCGCGGTCCGGCCTGCTCGACCGGACTCTCAATCGGCTCGGGAGCGAGCGGTTGATAGATGTTCTCAGAGCCGATGTACGTGTAGACCGCGCCATCCTGCACGATGCCGTCAGGCGAAACAGGATCGGCAATTGAGTAATAGCCGGGTAGCCGCACACTGCGCAGAAACAGCTCGCCGCCTGCTGTAATTACATGCGTAACGGGGCCGGTCTTCACTTGCCCAGTTGCCATCGCTTCTGTTTCGCCATCCATGCGCAGCTCGCCGGGATCGCGGTAATCATAGATGCCGTAGGTGCCATCGGGGCAGAAGAAATATGCCGGTGCATCGGGCGCGTTGGGGCAATTTACAGCGTAGCTATTTGGATCGAGTGATGCGCCATAGGCGTAGATCACGTTGTCCTGAATCAGCGAATGGCTCAGGCTGGCGGCGGCGAAAGCCGTCCACTTGGGTGAGAGCGTCAGGTTAAGACGTGTGCCCGTATTGAAGGTGTCGTAAGTGTCAGGCGGCGCCCACGACTGCTCGCCAAGCATCGTCGAGCGGTAGATGCGGTTGATATCGGGCAGCGTTGTGCCACCGAGCAACTGGTATCCGCTGCCGTCGCGCTCGGTTTTGTGCTGGTACTCGAAATTTCCTTCAAGCTCTGCGCGGTCATTGATCTTCCAGTTGGCCGCGCCTGCGCCCATGGCGCGCCAACCGGCAGTGCCATCCATGTACGTCTCGATCCGCTCGCCGGCAAGGTTAAGCCGCGCGCCAACCTGCTTGCGGGCGCCGAAGAAGCGGCCAAAATCGCCCGCGCCGAAGGCTGTGCCGTACTGATCGGTGCCGAGATCGACGGCGCGCACATCCGCAGGTGCTTTGGTGACGTAATCGATCAGGCCCGCGCCGGAAGCCACGCCGCTTTCCACGCCAGCGAGACCGTTGAGGAACTCGACCTGCTCCTTGTTTTCAAGCGGCACATCCTGTTCGCCGGCGATGGTCATGCCGTTGATCTCAAGGCCCGTGGCCAGATCAACGGGAAAGCCGCGAATCTGATAGTCGCCGTAATAGCCGACGGGAACGTAATCGTCTTCGACCGAGGCGTCGTTCGTCACCACGTCAGAAAGCAGCCGCGCCTGCTGGTCATTGAGCAGGTCGCGCGTCACTACGGTCGCCGAGATCGGCAGATTCTTCAGCGGCTCGGCGCCGAGCGCACCAATGGTCACCTGCTCGGGCAGATAGTCGCCGTTCGCCTCGCCATGTACTACGACGGTGGTCGTGACCGGCGAAACGCTTTGCGCAGCGGGCGGATTTGTTTTCGTGGTATTCGCTGTCTGCGACTGGTTTTGCGCGAACACAGATGCGCCTGCGGTGAGAATCGAGACTGCCAGCAGCCGCACCGCAAACTGGCGCGCTGCAAATAGGGTGAATCGGAAAACGCGACCTGCGCACATAGACACCTTCGCTCCGTTCTGAAACAAAGGTGCATACGCCTGCTTGAGGAAATTGGCCGCTCGGATTCGAAAGCTTCCCACGCCGGCATTATCCGGATCGGGTTCGAGGGTATCTTCTCAGCCCCGCCAACGCCCAATGCGCGCGGAGCACCCCTGTTTCAACTCTATGATTGGAACACTTTTGAGCGCGCATTGCAAATCGGCACTACGGATCCGTCAGCACTCCGGCGGCGATATCTGCGCGGAGGGACTCGGAGGTGAGCGCGTCCGCTTTGCGCAGCGCCGGGAACAGGCGCGACCAGATGCCGGCCACGGCCAGCGCGCCGATGCCGCCGATCACTGTAGCGCGCACCGCGCCCCACCACTGGGCCGTGAGACCGCTCTCGAATTCGCCAAGCTCATTCGAGGCCCCGATGAACAGCGAGTTGACCGCGCTCACCCGGCCGCGCATCGCCGGGGGCGTGGCCAGTTGCAGCACAGAGCCGCGGATAATAACGCTGACCATATCGGCTGCGCCAAGCACGACAAGCGAGCCGAGCGACAGCCACAGGTTGCGCGATAGGCCGAAGATAATCGTCATCGTCCCGAAGATGGAGACGCAGAAGAACAGGATGCGGCCGGCTCGGCGGCGCAGCGGAAAACGCGCCAACGCGAGCGACATAATGACGGCGCCTACGGCTGGTGCGGCGCGAAGCATACCAAGTCCGCGCGGGCCCTGGTGCAGAATGTCATGCGCGAAGATGGGCATAAGCGCGGTGGCACCGCCGAGCAGGACGACGAAGAGATCGAGCGAGAAGGATCCGAGCAGGATGGGCGCGCGACGCACGTATTGGAAGCCGGCGAGCAGCACCTTGATGGAAATATCGCGGTGCTCCATGCGACCGGGGCGCACATGCAGCGTGCCGACAAGGATTAGAAACCAGACCAGTGCGATGAAAGTGAAGACATACACGATGCCCGCGCCTTCCAACCTTGTGCCCGGGAAAAAATGCGCCAGCGGGAATGTAAACAGCAGGCCGCCGAGTGCGGGTCCGGTAATGTTAGCGATCTGGAAGATGGCGCCGCCCCAGGTAACCGCGTTGACGAAGTGCTCTTCCGGAACGAGGTGCGGAACGAGCGCGGAGCTGGCAGGACCGGAGAATGCGCGGCCGGTTCCGACGGCGAACAGTACTGCGTAGATGGCGAGAACATTCTGTGTGCCGCTGCAGGCCAGCAGAGCGAGTGTGGCGCTGGCAAAAAGCTGCAGCGTGTAGCAGACGAGGATCACGCGGCGGCGGTCGAAGCGATCAGCAGCGTGGCCAGCGGGCAAAAGAAAAATCAGGCCGGGCAGAAACAGGGCGAGGCCAGTGTAGCCAAGGTCGATGGCGCGGTGAGTGATGGAATACACCTGCCAGGCGACGGCGATGGCCTGCGCTTCGGCCCCCAGAATTGCGGCTACGCGCGCCAGCTGATACCGCCGAAAGTCGCGGGAAGCAAATGCTTCCATGCCGCGTCGCGGCGACGGCTTGGAATCCGATTCCACGCTACACGCCTACCGGGAACGGCTTGGGCGCGGCTTCTTCCGGCGCGACTCCACCGCTGCGCCAGCGGTCTAAACGGCCTTGCAGCAGGCTCATCAGGCCGGTGTACCAGTAGCCAAGGACGAAGAGAATCAGGAATGGCGCGGTGAAGTAATTTTTGTTCGAAAAGGTGTACCAGATGGCGGCAGCAAAATAGCAGCCTAAAAGCAGTTCAATCCACGGAGCGAGCTTGAGGCGCTTGCGATACTTGGCGGCCTGGGACTTCTGGCCCTTCTGTGCCACGCGGTACTTGGGCGTGCGGACAAAGGCGCTCTTGATCCCCAGCAGCGCTTCCATCACCGCTTTGGTGTTGGTAACGGTTAGGCCGATGCCGACGGCCATCAGGAACGGCAGATAGTAGAAGGTGCGCTTCCACGTCTTGGGGTGAATCTCGCGCTGGCTCATGACGTAGAAGACGGCGATTGAAAATGTCGATGCCGCGAATAGAGGAACGTCGATGAGCAGCATCTGAAACCAGCCCTGGTAGAAGCGGCAGATCATGGCTGGGATGAGAAGTGCCGACATGATGACCATGAGCGGATAGCTCATGTTGGCAGTGAGGTGGTAGACCGACTCGATCTTATTGCGGCGCGAGGTGTTGGAGCGGAAGACCATGGGCAGCACCTTGATGCTGGTCTGAATCAGTCCTTTGGCCCAGCGCGCCTGCTGGGTCTTGAACGCCGTCATTTCGATGGGCAACTCGGACGGGCACTCGACTTCCGGCAGATATTTAAATCGCCAACCGGCCATCTGCGAGCGGTAGCTGAGGTCGGTGTCTTCGGTGAGGGTGTCGTGCTGCCAGCCGCCGCCGTCGACGATCGCCTGCCGGCGCCACATTCCTGCGGTGCCGTTGAAGTTGAAGAACTCGCCGGTGCGGACGCGGGAGCCGTGCTCGAGAACGAAGTGGCCGTCGAGCAGGATGGCCTCGATCTGCGTGAGGAGGCTGTAGTCGCGGTTGAGGTGCGTCCAGCGGGTTTGCACCATGCCGATCTCGGGCTCCGCGAAGTGATGGATCACTTTCATGAGCCAGTCGGCGGGTGGCACAAAGTCGGCGTCGAAGATGGCGACGAACTCGCCTTTGGCCACTTTGAGGCCGGCATCGAGCGCTCCGGCCTTAAAGCCGTGACGATTGGTGCGATGGATGTAGACGATTGGATGGCCAAGAGCCGCGTAGCGGTCGACGATGGCCGATGCCACCTGCACGGTTTCGTCGGTCGAGTCATCGAGCACCTGGATCTCGAGCTTTTCACGCGGGTATTCCATGGCGCAGACGGCTTCAATCAGCCGGTCGATGACGAACTGCTCGTTGAAGATGGGGAGCTGCACGGTCACCCGCGGAAGGTCTTCAAAGTGCTTCGGCGGATTGGGATCGTAATTCTTCCGGTACTTGAAATACTGGTAGCACATCGTGTAGCGATGAATGCCGTAGAAGGAGAGCAGGATCATCACCGCGAAATACGGCAGCAGCATGGAGGCGTCGAACCAGTTCCAGTGGTACAGGCCCTTGAAGGTCTGGTCGGCGTACTGCATTTTGAGATAGTGGCGCAGGCCGTTTTGTGAGGCGAAGGCCAAGAGCGATGGCGTTTGGCCCAAGCGGGCAGTGATCGGATTGAGGAGTGCGGCAAGCACGGCTGTCAGGTAGGCCTCCGAGGGAGGGATGGTTAAATTTTACGCGAAAGTCGGATTGCGACCAGCCCTGGCAGGCGCGGGCCGCCGTACCTTTATACCGGTTAGATTTGCCGCATCCGTGGTTTGCTGTTCAAGTTGGGAAATGCCGGTATCGGCCTGGCTCATACCACGACGTCGTATCCCCACCCCTCCCTTCCAATGCTTCGGAGGATGTATCTGATTCCATTAGACTTACGGCAGGGAGCTTCTCGCATCTATCTGATCCTCAAGAACTTATTTACAGTTATTTTAGAATCAGCGACTTACGGTGGACTTTCTAGGTGGTTTGTTGTCGAGGCGTTCTTCAGGAGGCTCTCTCCGAACCTGGCCGATGGTCTTCAGCATAGCGGATTCCGGCGTAATCCAGCGCAATGGGCTGTGACCGATTTTTGCTTTTGAATTCAGGCGATTGCAAAGCAGACCAGCGGGCCAGGGGTTGACCGACATGGAGATTAGCGGGCCTGGCTGTTCCCTGCCCAGTTCCCCAATGTCTCAGTTTGAATGATGACCATCCTCTATCGGCTAAAGTCTTTTCCACAAGCGATCAAATCGTTCCCGCTTCAAAGTCCTGCTCATATTTTTCTGATGTTCGTTAACGTATGAGCATAGGCCCACAAGCTTCAAGTACTTCCGAGACTGGCCCCTCGCGCGCGGGTCTTCCATTACCCGCATCTATTTTCATAACGTAGTCTCTGTTCGGAGTAAGAATATGTCCACGCTTGTTCCTTCTTCTACGGCTTCCTCCGCATCCACCACGTCAACTGCTCCAGGCGCTCCGATCGCCGCGGCGGGCGGAAGCTTTCTTCTCGAGGACCGCCAGCCGGCGGAGGTGTTTACGCCGGAGGATTTGAACGAGGAGCAGCGGCAGATTGCCGCGACCGCGGCGCGGTTTGCACGCGAGGAGATTCAGCCGGTGGCCGATGCCATTGAGGCCAAGGAGCCGGGGGTGATGGCGGGCATCTTGCGCAAGGGGGCTGAGCTGGGGCTGATGTCGGGTGAGATTCCGGAGGAATTCGGCGGAATGGGGCTGGATAAGACCAGCTCGTCGCTGATTGCCGACCATCTTTCGGTGCTGGCCAGCTTTTCAACGGCCTTTGGCGCGCACGCAGGCATCGCGACGCTGCCGCTGGTGTGGTACGGCACTGAAGACCAGAAGCGGCGTTACCTGCCCAAGCTGGCTTCATGCGAGATGATCGGCGCCTATGCGCTGTCGGAGGCAAGCTCCGGGTCGGACGCCATGAACATCCGCACGCGGGCGACGCTGACTGAAGACGGGAAGCATTACACCCTGAACGGAGAAAAGCACTGGATTACGAACTGCGCGATTGCGGGGCTGTACACGGTGTTCGCCAAGATCGACGGCGAGAAGTTTTCGGCATTCCTGATCGAGCGCGATACGCCGGGGCTGAGCGTGGGCGCAGAGGAGCATAAGCTGGGCATTCGCGGCTCGTCGACCTGCCCGCTGATTTTGCAGGACTGCAAGGTGCCGGCGGAAAACCTGCTGGGCGAGGCCGGCAAGGGGCACCACATCGCCTTCAACGTGCTGAACATGGGGCGTCTGAAACTGGGCGTGGCCTGCATTGGCGGCGCGCGGCACGGATTGGCGCACATGATTCGTTATGCAAAGGAACGCCGCGCGTTTGGACGCGCGATCTCCGAGCTGGGGCTGATCCAGCGCAAGATATCCGCGAGCGCGGCGCACCTCTATGCGGCCGAGTGCATGACCTACCGCACGCTGGGGATGATTGATGCGAGCCTGGCGGAGCTTGAGGGCAAGCAGCACACCTACCGCGAGACGCAGCAGCGCATTGAGGAGTACGCGGTGGAGTGCTCGATTTTGAAGGTGTACGACTCCGAGATGCTGACGCTGGTCGCCGATGAGCTGGTGGCTACGATGGGCGGTTATGGCTACGTGGAAGAGTATCCGGCCGAGCGCATGTATCGCGATGCGCGCATTAACCGGATCTTCGAGGGGACGAATGAAATCAACCGGCTGATTATCACCGGCTGGCTGATGAAGCGCGCGATGGCCGGCAAGCTGCCGCTGCTGGCTGCGATCAAGCGGGTGATGGATGAGGTGACACAGCCGCCTTCATTCGATGCGGGCGGAGAAGGCGCTGCGCCGATGGCACGCGAGGCTGCAGTTCTGGCCGCGGTGCGCAAGATGACGCTTTTCGCAGCGGGCGTGGCGAGCCAGCGGTTCATGACGGCGCTCGAAAATCAGCAGGAGGTGATGGCGGACCTGGCAGACATGATCGTGCATGTGTTTGCACTTGAGTCAGCCTTGCTGCGCGCGCGCAAGCTGGGCGGGCGCGGCGCGGCTGCTGCGGCCGAGGCCATGACGGGACTGCTGGCCGATGAGGCGATGACCGTGGCCGAGCAGTGCGCGCGGCGCGTACTCGGGGCCGCAGCCGAGGGTGACATGCTGCGCACACAGCTCGCGATTTTGCGGCGTCTGGCGCGGTTTTCGCCGGCAAACGAAACGGTGCTGAGCCAGGCCGTGGCGCGGCAGTGCATTGAGGTCGAGCGGTATCCGCTGGGGTAGGTGGATTTTCGCGCCACTTCGATGTGGGTTGCGAGGAACGAAGCGGCGCATTCCCTCAGGGGCTGAAGCCCCGCTGTTGAATGACCTTCATGTACGGGCTAAAGCCCGTACCTTTCATTGGCCCCAAATCAATACCGATCATGAGTTTCCGTTCAATGAGGGAACGCCAGTTTCGATCATTGCTACGCTGCGGCGCGACGACCGGCTTCGTGGCTGAAGTGTTCGACGATGGCGCGGTTGAAGGCGGGAATGTCGTCGGGCTTGCGGCTGGTGATGAACTGGCCGTCGCTTACAACTTCCTTGTCGACCCAGTTGCCGCCGGCGTTGCGGATGTCGGTTTTAAGCGAGGGCCACGAGGTGATGGTTTTGCCGCGGACGATGCCGGCTTCAACCAGCATCCACGGGCCGTGGCAGATGGCCGCGATAGGCTTTCCCGACTGCGAGAAGTCGCGCACGAAATCGACTGCTTTGGGACTCATGCGCAGACGATCGGGATTCATAACGCCGCCGGGCAACAATAGCGCGTCAAACTGGTCGGGCTTAACCTCATCGAGCGTTTTGTTGACGGTTACCGTGTCGCCCCAGTCCTTCATGTCCCAGCCTTTAATCTCGCCGGATTTGGGCGCGATGACGACTGTGTCTGCCCCGGCCTGGTCGAGCGCTTTGCGCGGCTCGATGAGCTCTGCCTGCTCAAAGCCATCGGTAGCCAAGATCGCAACTGTCTTGCCCTTCAGAATGGAAGAAGTCATGGCTATCCTCTCTTGCGCGTTCGTTGATTAGGACGCGCGGACGGAGGGGTAGGGTTGCCGTGGGCGTTAGATTCTGAACCGCTACTTCAGCTCGCGTAGTTTGAAGTCGGTGAAGGTGATCTGGTAGCCCTCGGCTTCAAGGCCTACATAGCCGCGGAGGACTGCCTGCACAGTGTTCACGACTTCGCCGTTGACGGCGAGCGTGCAGGTGGCGCCGGTGCAGCGAATGTCGAAGACGTTCCATTGGCCGGCGGGCTTGACGCGGTTTTCCTTCATGTCTTTCTGCAGGTTGAAGCGAGTGGGCTTGCCGTCGATGGGCGTAAGACCGAAGATGTAGCCGCCGGCGAGCGAGGTCTGCGCCTGATACCAGATGGTGCCGTCAGAGTTGTTGCGGAAGAAGACGCCGCTGTTGTATTTGGGTGTGCTCCCGTTCGTGTCGTTGACGGGCGTGAAGCGCCATTTGACGTGGAATTCGAAGTCGCCGAGTTCGTGGTTGAAACGCAGCCATTCATGGCCGCCATTGCCGTCGCAGATGATGGTGCGTTTGGCTGCGTCGATGTGCCATTGCGGAACGTTCGAGACCGGATGCGTGGGCGGGATGGCGATGCGGGTCCACTGCTGGTCCGCGTCGGACGGGAACATGTTGATCTTTTGCGCAGCGGCAGGAAGAGTGGCGGAGCAGAATACAAAAAAGGCGGCGCAAAGCAGCTTTGCGTGTGACCGATTCATCGATTTCTCCCAGCGGTGTTTTATTCGGGAGGAATTTTAACATCAGAAGGGCGTGCCGCCTTTGAAATCGGCAGTGATGGCGGCTTCAACGCCAGACATGCTGGCGGAATCGGAAAAGATGAGGCCGAGCTCGCGGTTTTTGGTGAGCGAATCGGCGGTGAAGTTTTCAGAGCCGAGGAAAAGTTTTGCCTGTGCTGTGCCGTAGTCCGCGAGCACGCTTTTGGCGTGAATGTAGTAGCTCTTGGGCGAAGTCGAGGTGTAGACGGCGATTTTTGCGCCAGCCTTCTTGAGCGGCGTAAGCACGGAGTCGTACTTGCCTTCCTGATTTTCCTGCACGAGCGTAACGGAGACGCCGCGCTTGAGGGCGGACTCGAGCGCCGATTGCACCTGCTTATCGTCGAACTCTTCCTGCGAGATAAGGAGCGAGTGCGTGGCGCCGTTGATGAGCGCGAGCAGCGCGGCAGTCGAATTGGTCGGGCTCCAGACGAGGTTTTCTCCCGTGGGCGGCGTGATGGATTTGTTGGCGAAGTCGGCGTTGAAGGTGGTGACGATGGCGGCGACGTCTGCAGCATTGTTGGTGATGACGGCGAAGTCGCGCGTGGTGGCGTAGGCGCTCGGCGTGAGGTTGAGCGTCATGATGGCCGAGGTGGCCTCGTCGACGGTGATGGTCTTCTGGTGGGTGACGGCGAAGGCGGGGTTGGCCCAGTGCACACCGATTTTGTGTTGCTGGAGGTAGGTGTAGGCAGGGGTGTTGCTGCGCTTCTCGTCGTTCTGGTCGAGGATGACGCGGACCGCGATGCCCGCAGCGGCAGCTTTGCCGAGTATGTCGGTGACGGTGATGTCGGTCAGCTCGTAGATGGTGATGTCGATGGATTTTTTAGCCGAGGAGATGAGACTGTAGATTGGGCCCATATCGTCTTCGGGTTCGGTGATGAGGGTGTAGGTGGTCGTGGATGAAGATCTGGATACGGCGTGATGAGTGCTGCTCGCGCGTGCCTTGGTGGTTCCGGGCATGGGGGACCTCCCTAGTGAGGATTGGGGGTGTGGCCGGAGCGGTCTGGATACGATTTTGGGCGTGGATTGGATTGTAGCGCCAGTTGGACGGGACGGGCGGAAAAATTCTGTGAATCGGCGGCAGTTCTCGGCAGAAAAAATCCCGCGGCTCGATTGAGCCGCGGGATTTTTGTTGGTTTTAGGTTGGATTTATGCCTTGGCCGAGGTCAGCGCCCCCAGATCGGCGGCGATCTTCTCGGTCGAGAAGGCTTCGAGGATGTCGCCTTCCTTGAGGTCGCCGAAGTTGGCGATACCGATGCCGCACTCCATGCCGTTGGTGACTTCGCGTGCGTCATCCTTGAAGCGCTTGAGCGAACCGATCTTGCCTTTGAAGATCTGCTCGCCGCCGCGCATCACCTTCACCTCGGCATCGCGGCGGATGACGCCGTCCTGCACGCGGCAACCGGCGATGGTGCCGACTTTGGGGATGCGGAAGATGTTGAGGACTTCCGCCCGACCCATGTAGTTTTCCTTGAAGGTCGGCTCGAGCAGTCCCATCATGGCGAGGCGAATCTCGTCCTGCAGCTCGTAGATGATCGAGTGCAGACGGATATCGACGTTCTCCTGCTGGGCAAGATCGGCGGCCTTGCGCTCGGGGCGCACGTTGAAGCCGATGATGATGGCGTTCGAGGCCGTGGCCAGCAGCACGTCGCTCTCCGTGATGGAGCCGACGCCGGAGTGGATGACCTTGATGCGCACCTTCTCGGTGGACATGCGGACAAGCGAGTCGGCCAGCACTTCTACGGATCCCGTCACGTCGCCCTTGATGATCAACGGCAGGTCTTTGACGCCGGCCTGACGGATTTGTTCGGCGAGGCCTTCGAGAGAGACGCGCGAGCTCTTGGCGAGCTGCGCCTCGCGCTCCTTCATCTTGCGGTACTGCGCGATGCTCTTGGCCTTGTCGCGGTCGGCGACGACGAGGAAGGTGTCGCCGGAATCGGGCAGGGCTTCAAGGCCGAGGACTTCGACCGGAGTGGAAGGCGCGGCTTCGGCGATTGTGCGGCCGCGATCGTCGAACATGGCGCGGACCTTGCCGAAGGTGTTGCCAACGATGTAGCTGTCGTTGACGCGGAGCGTGCCATCCTGCACGAGCACGGTGGCGACGGCGCCGCGGCCGCGATCGAGCTTGGCTTCGAGCACCGAGCCCACGGCCTTGCGGCCGGGCATGGCTTTGGGCGCCTTGATGTCCGAGACCAGGCAGATCATCTCGAGCAGCAGATCGAGGTTCATGCGCTTCTTGGCCGAGACTTCGACGAAGACGGTGCCCTCGCCGCCGGCGGCCCACTCTTCGGGAATCAGGCCGCGATCGGCGAGCTGTTTTTTCACTCGTTCCGGATTCGCTTCAGGCTTGTCGATCTTGTTGACCGCGACGATGATGGGAACTTCGGCGGCCTTGGCGTGATCGATGGCCTCGAGGGTCTGCGGCATCACGCCATCGTCTGCGGCGACGACGATGACGACAATGTCAGTCACCTTGGCGCCGCGGGCGCGCATGCGCGTGAAGGCCTCGTGGCCAGGGGTGTCGAGGAAGACGATTTCGCGGCCGGAAGCAGGCGAGCCTTCCTTGGCGAACTTCACCTTGTAGGCGCCGATGTGCTGCGTAATGCCGCCGGCTTCGCCTGCGGCAACATCGGTCTCGCGGATGGCGTCGAGCAGCGAGGTCTTGCCGTGGTCGACGTGGCCCATGACGGTGACGACGGGCGCGCGCGGCACCTCGAGCTCGTCGGCATTCGGCGCTTCGACGACTTCTTCGATGGCCTGGTTGGCGAGTTCCTCTTCGTAGCTGATGACGGTAGCCGCGGCGCCGAACTTGGCTGCCACGTCCTTGACCATCTCGGCGTCGAGGGACTGGTTGACCGTGACGAAGACGCCACCCATGAGCAGCGAGGCGATGAGGTCCTTGGCGCGCACTTCGAGCTTTTCGGCCAGGTCCTTTACGCTGATGCCCTCGGTGACGGTGATCTCGCGGGTGATGGGCAGAGGCTCGGTGCTGCCGTACTGCACGCCGCTGTAACGCGGCGGCGGCACAAAGCCCTTCATCGGGCCTTCCTTGGTCTTGGGATACTGCTGCTGGCCACGACCGCGGCCGCGGGCCGGGGCGCGCTGCGGGCGACCCGCCTCAGCAGGAGGCGGCGGAGCTCCACCGGGGCCCGGACGTGGGCCACCGAAACCGGGACGCGGACCGAAGCCCGGACGCTGGCCGAAGCCGGGGCGTCCGCCAGGAGCGCCACCGGGACCGCCAGGGGCAAAGCCGCCTGGGGCGCTGCGCGTAGGGTGTTTGGGCCGCGGACCGCCTGCGTAGGACCCGGGGGGACCGCCGGGACGCTGCCCGGGACCGCCGGCAGGGCGGCGGTCGAAGATTGGTTTGCCGCGCTGCAGCCCGGTGGGCGCAGATGCTGTCGGGGTGGGCTGAGGAATGGTGGCCTTGTAGACGGGGCGCGGTCCGGTCTGCGGCATGACCATGCGGCGAGCCGGTGGCGCGGGCGCGGCAGGGCGGGCTGCCGGCTCGGCGGTTGCGGAGACTTGCAGGGCCGGCTGTGATGGCGCGGGCTGGGAGACAGCCGTAGCGGCGGGCGCAGTGACCGCGGCAGGCGCGGTGGGTGTTGATTCAGCGACGGGCGCAGAAGGGCTTGCCGCAATGGGAGCCGCGGGCGCAGTGGCTGGCGCGCTGGATGCGGCTGGCACGCTGGCTGCGGCTGCGGGCGCGGGCGCAGCGGGCGGCTTGGTGGCAACCGGCTCGACGGCGTGAGGCTTTTCTTCGTGCGCCGGCGGCGGAGCGACGGGCGGCTTTACAACGACAGTGCCGGGCTGAGGAGCGACCACCACGACGGGCGGGCGCGTGGGCACAGCGGCAGGCGCTTTCCACCCCGTGGACGAAGACCTGTCCGCGGAGACCCCGGGAGCTTTGGCCACCACCGGATTGGCAGGAGGACGCGAGGCAATGGCGGGCTGAGCCGGCGGCGCCACAATGGGCGGCGCCGAGCGGGGCTGCGGCATGATTTTGCGCGGCGCAGGAGGGGCGGGCGGGGCGGCCTGCGGCGCAGGAGGCGGCGCGGCTGCAGTACGGGCGGGTGTGCCTGCAGCGGGTTTTGAGGCCTGCGGTGGGGCAGCAGCGGGCCGTTGCGGATGGCGCGCTTCGGCCTCTTCTTCCTTCTTCCGCGCCAGCACGGCCTTGAGTACGTCGCCAGGCTTGGAGATGTTGGAGAGATCGATCTTGGGAGCGAGCGTCTGCGCTCCGCGCGCTGCCGCACTGGCTTGCCCGGCGGGCCGTGTCTCCCGCTGGAAGTGCGCACGAATCTTGTCGGCCTCATCCGGCTCAAGCGAGCTGGAGTGCGTTTTGCCTCCGCCCACGCCGATTTCCGGAAGAATGTCGAGAATCGCGCGAGACTTGACTTCCAGCTCTTTCGCGAGATCGTTGATACGAACCTTGCTCATCCGCCTCTTTTCAGAATCTTGCCGCCAAAAAGCCCTAGCTGCTCATATTCGCTCCGTGGCATTGGCTGCTTGTAAAACTTGCGTTAACGTTCTGGCGGGCCTGGAGGAACGCGCACCTTGCGCGGGTTCCTTACGTCGGTTACTGGCCGCCCGCCTCGTCTTCTTCCGTGCTCTTGTTCGATTCCGCTTCGCCGGAGGGAATCTCTTCCCCGCCAGCCTGATCCTGGTTATCTGACTGCTCCGCTTCTTGGAGCACTTCGGCCGAGTTCTCGGATTCAGCTTCTTCATTGGCAGTGGCGGCTTCTGCCGTCCCCGTTTCGGCGGCGCCTCCTTCGGCGGCGGAAGCAGTTTCCGCCGGAGCGGCCGCTGCGGCGTTCTCGCCGCCTTCGAACTGGCCGAAGTAGTGGCGCACGGCAACGCTGATCTTTTCGAGCGTCTTTTCACCGATGCCGGGGATCTCTTCGAGCTGCTCGGGGGTCATGTCGGCCAGGCCCTCTACGGTGGTGACGCCGGCGGCCACCAGCTTCTGGATGATGCTGTCGCCGAGCTCGGTGACCTGCTCGATGGGCGTGGTCGGCGCGCCGGACAGTGCCTGCATCTGCTGCTCGACTTCCTGGCGCTTCTCTTCCTCGCTCTTGATGTCGATCTTCCAGCCAAGAAGCTTGGCTGCAAGACGCACGTTCTGGCCCTTCTTACCGATGGCCAGCGAAAGCTGCGTGTCGTCGACGATGACTTCGAGCTGCTTTTCGCCCAGATCGGAGATGGAAACACGGCTGACCTTGGCCGGCTGCAGAGCTTTTTCGGCGAAGGTGGTGATCTCGTCCGAGTACTCGATAATGTCGATCTTTTCGCCGCGCAGCTCGCGGATAATTGACTGCACGCGCATGCCCTTCATGCCCACGCAGGCGCCGACGGGGTCCACGTCCTTGTCGCGGGACTGGACGGCGATCTTGGTGCGCTCGCCGGCCTCGCGGGCAATGGCCTTGATGACGACGGTGTTGTCGTAGATCTCGGGAACCTCGGACTGAAAGAGGTTCTGCACCAGCTCCGGCGCGGCGCGGCTGACGATGACCTGCGGGCCCTTGGCGGCGCGATCGACCTTGAGCAGCACGACGCGAACGCGCTCGCCCACAGTGAACTGTTCGAGGCGCGATTGTTCGCGCTTGGGGCAGCGGGCTTCGGCCTTGCCGAGGTCGAAGATGATGTCCTGGCCCTCGATGCGCTTGACGGTTGCATTGAGGACCTCGCGCTCGCGGTGCGCGTATTCCTGGAAGACGGTGTCGCGCTCGGCCTCGCGGACCTTCTGGAAGATGATCTGCTTGGCGAGCTGCGCGGCGATGCGGCCGAGCGGGCTGGTGTCGCGATACATGCGGATCTCGCTGCCCACTTCGACACCGGGCGCCATCTCGCTGGCTTCGGCCAGCGTGATCTGATTGACCGGATCTTCAATCTCGTCCTCGCCTGCCACCACGGTCTTGTACACGTAGGCCGTGATCTCGCCGGTCTCCTTATTGAGCTCGCCGCGCATGTTTTCCTGGGTCTTGTAGTACTTGCGCGTGGCCAGGGCAATGGCCTCTTCGACCGCGCCGACGACGATCGCGGGGTCGATTCCCTTCTCCTGGCTCAGGAGTTCAATGCTTTGATACAGCGGACTGCTGGCCATAGTGCTTGCTCTCTTCCACCATGCGCGCCGTGCAGAAACAGCTCTGCGCGGTGCGGTAAATGTCTTGCGTTACTTCCGTTCGATGCGGGGACCCGGCATGCGACCTAACCGCTGCGCTTGCCCGACCCTGCTCTTCAAATCTCCGGAACCAGGTTCGCCTTTTCGATGTTTCCGAGGGCGATTTCCACCTGACTCAGACCACTCTTCCGGCTCTTGCTGTTCTGCTTCACTGCGCCTAGGTCGAGAGTGATGTTGCCTTCCTGCCCGGCTATAAGCCGGCCCTGCCAGTGCCGGTTGTTGCGGACCGGCTCGAAGGTCCGCACCTTGACGAGGCAACCGGCGAACCGCCGGAAATCCTCGGGCCGGCTGAGCTTTCGGTCCAGCCCCGGCGAACTGGCCTCAAGCGTGTATTCGCCGCCTGGAACAAGGTCTTCAACGTCGAGGAGCGTTCCAAAATCACGGCTGAAGGCGGCGCAATCTTCGTGGGTGACGCCGGAAAGCTGCTCGACATTCAGCCTTCCTTCGACCAGACGCTCTGGCAGCCGCTCGGCATTGCCGTCGGCTGCCGCCGCTGCCAGTTCGGCCTTCAGCTGCTCCCGGCCGGCGGCGTTCTTCTCTAGCGAAATCCGCAGCGTCCGCTCCTTTGCCGAGCCGGCGAGCTCGAGATCGACTACATCGAGCCCATGCGAAGCGGCCACCCGCTCCGCCGCCGCCCGGATTGCGTCCAGATTGGCTGCCATTCGCTCCTGTACTGATTCTGTTCAACTTCAGGGCTCTTCGGCCCTAACCTGGACCCTGAAATTACGGCAAATAAAAAGTGGGCTATGAGCCCACTCATCTCTCCGCCAGCCGGTGCGCACACGGTCAAAGAAACCTGGCGGACAAATTCGTCGCTATCAGAGAATACCGCGATTCGCGAGGAATTTCAATGGCACAGGCGGCGCATGGCGCGCCGGGCGCTTCAAGCCCCGCGAGGCGATTTTAAATCTGCGCCAGCCGCGGCACCCGCGACTGGATGGGTAACGTGAGCCGGGCTATGCCGCTGAACAGCAGGCTTACCCCAACCAGCATACCGACCACCCAGAAGGACCTCGATGGCCAGTGGAGGAAGATCAGTCCGGCAAGAATCAGTGAAACAATGCCGTCGACCAGGAACCAGCCTGCTCCGTACAGCGGTCGCAAGGCAGTGAATTCGATAATATCGAGGATGCCTGCGACGGCAATATAAAACCCCAGCACCAGGGCCAGCGCCGCCATGCCTGCGAATGGGTAAAAAAGCATGTACAGCGCCGCCAACACGTACACGACGCCAATGAGGATCTGCCAGACAATGTGTCCTGCGCCGTGCTCAGACCAGGCGTAGATCAGGTGCGCTACCCCAGCACACAGAACCAGCCATCCGAAGAAGAGGCCGGCAGCGAGTCCGGCAACGTGCGGCAGCGTGAGTGACAAGACGCCCGCGATCAAAAGCAGAATGCCCAGAAAAACAGACCAGCCGCGGGAATGCGATCCAGTGTAGAAACGAGATGAAGCAACCGAACTCATCTGCACCCCTCCTTTGAAGACTAGGGCTCAAATGAGTGATGCGCTTGATTCGATCGGAGTTTAACTGGGTCTTTATCAATATCAACAGGAACTCAGTCGACATCAACTCGTGTCGCGAGATTTCCAACGCATGTCACGGAATAGCGGCCACAGAATGCTGCCTGGCCATTGAATTGCGGCGTCCTGCGCGGTGGGTCACATTTGAACGCTTCCAGGTCCTTGGACGATTCTAGGTCGAGTGGATGAATCCGGAGCCGCCTATTTAAGTCTGCGCCGCCGTCAGCCGCGGCCGCATGGGTAGCGTCAGGCGGGCCCAGCCGCTGAACAGCAGACTTACCCCAACCAGCACACCGACAGCCCAGAAGGAGCTCGATGGCCAGTGGACGAAGATCAGGGCGGCGAGCAGCAGTGAAATGAGGCCATGGACCAGGAACCATCCTGCTCCGTGCCGAGGCCGCAAGGAGGCGAACTCTGCAATCTCAAGAATGCCTTCCGCGGCAAGATAGATCGCCAGCACGAGGGCCAGAGCCACCATGCCCCTGACCGGGTAAAAGAGCAGGTACAGTGCCGCCAGCACATACACGATGCCAATGAGGATTTCCCAGAAAATGTGTCCTGCGCCGTGCGCAGACCAGGCGTAGACCAGGTGCGCCACGCCGCTAAAGAGAATCAGCCATCCAAAGAAAAGACTGGCTGCGACGCCGGCGAATGGCGGCATCGCGATAGAGAACAGGCCGGCGATCAAAAGAAGAATCCCCAGCAAAATCGACCAGCCGCGGGAACGGTGTCCGGCGTAGTAATGCGAAGAAGCAATCGAACTCATGCACCCCTCCTTTGATGATTGGGGTTCGAAGGGAATCATGCGCCCGTTTCGGCCGGGATTCAACCGGCTTGTTTATCAATGTCAACATCAACGCGCTGGCGGGGATTGCCCCAGGCCTCCTCTATGTCCAATATGTCCAACTTTCCACCGCTTCCACATACCGGAGCGCGGCATCCGTCGAGCGGGTGCGGGCTTATCCTCAAACAAGCCCCTTGACCGATTTTCAAGCCCCTTGACCGATTTTGCCCAATCCGTAAAGCAGCAGGTCGATATCGTCAAAATCGTCGAGGGATACATCCGGCTGCGCAAGGCTGGGGCGCAGAACTACACCGGTCTCTGCCCATTCCATAAGGAAAAATCACCATCGTTTTCGGTGCACGCTGTGCGACAGTTCTTCCATTGCTTCGGCTGCGGGGTTTCGGGCGACGTGTTCTCGTTTGTCGGCAAGATCGAAAACGTGACCTTTCCCGAGGCGGTGCGGATCGTGGCGCAAAAGGCCGGGATTCAACTGCCCAAGCGGGAATTTTCTTCGCCCGAGCAGGCCGCCGAGGCGCGGCTGCGCGGAAAGCTGCTGGAGCTGCATGAGGCGGCTACGACGTTTTTCGAGGAGCAGCTTCGCGGGCCGGAGGGGGCGCTGGCGCGTGAATATCTTGCAGGCCGCGGACTTGATCCAAAGGGAATAAAGGAATTCAGGATCGGTTATGCGGCGGACAGCTTTAACGGACTGCGCGACAGACTGAGCGGTATGGCTGACGCCGAGACGCTGCGGCAGAGCGGCTTATTTAGTTCTAAAGAGCAAGGCGACGGCTCGCATGGGCCGCTTTACGACCGATTCCGCAGGCGCATCATGTTCCCGATTGCGAACGAGAGTGGGCGGGTGATTGCGTTTACGGGGCGGGTTCTGGGCGCGGTGGACGGCGAGAAATCCGGACCCAAGTACCTGAATTCGCCGGAGACGCCGCTCTATTTGAAAAGCAACGTGCTGTTCAATTTGGACAAGGCGAAAACCGCGATCCGGCAGATGGAGTTTGCGCTGCTGGTCGAGGGTCAGATGGACTGCATTTCGGTTTATCTGCGCGGTTTTCAGAACGTGATCGCCACCAGCGGGACGGCCTTTACCGAACAGCAGGTGGCGCTGCTCAGGCGGCATACAACCCAGGTCGCGGTGAACTTCGATCCCGATGCGGCGGGTGCGAATGCGGCGGAAAAATCCATCTCGCTGCTGACGGAGGAGGGATTCGCCATCAAAATTGTCACGCTCGAAGACGGGCTCGATCCGGACCGCTATATTCGCGAGCGCGGGCCGGACGCATATCGCCAGGCGGTGCGCAATGCGCGGCGGCAGGCCGATTACCTCATCGAGCGGGCGCGGCAGATGTTCCCTGGCGCGAGCGCCGAACAGAAGGTGAAGGCGATGAATTATCTGCTGCCGCACATCCGGCGCATGCCGGAAAAGCTGGCGCGCGGCCAGTTCGCGATGGACGCGGCGCAGAAGCTGGGAATCGATTCTGCAGTGCTGCGCGAGGAGCTGCGGCAAGCGGCTCTGAAGCGGCGGGAGCGGGTGGAGACACGCGCAACGGCGCTGACCGAAGTGGAGCGGGTGTTGCTGCGGGCGCTGGCCATTACTGATCCCGAACATGTAGAGGCGCGCAGGCTGGCGATTGAAGCGGTAGAGAAGCGGCCGGAGGCGTTTGAGCCGCTTGGCTCGTATGCAGCGCTGCGCGCGCTTGCCAGCCGAGGCGCCGCGGACCCGATGGAAGTGGTGGAAGATGCAGCGCAACGCGCGCTGGTGGCCGAGGCGCTGTTGCACGAGACCCGCTCGCCGGGCGAGGAAGAGGTTCGGAGCGCAATCCAGGAGCTGGAGGAGCGGCTGATCGAACACCGGCAGCGGGAGCTACGCGGCCGCATTGCCGAGGCCGAGCGGCGTGGCGACTACGCGGAAGTAGCGGTACTGACGCAGCAAAAGTTGGCTCTGGACCGGGCTTTGCGGGAGCTGCATCGGAGCAATGCGGGGGCGGCATGATGCCCGTCAAATTCTGGGCGCGCGTGAAGGATTGCGGGCCGGCCCGGACGTACTGGCCAGGAGGCGAGAAATGCAGGTAACTGGGTGCGATATCGCCCCGAAATCACCTCTGTTTTCGCATCCATTCGGGGCTAAATACGTCTAAGGAAAAGGCGGAGCGGGAGCCAGGTTAGCCAAGGCCCCGTTGCGGTGAAGAACACCCGGGCAGGGCCTTGACCGCAGTTTTTTTGGTGCGGTATTGCTGGGCTTATGGTAATCTAGTGTTCTCTGTAGGATGCGCGCCATTTTGCCCCATACATGAGCTGCGGCTCGCGGGCTATTGCAGGCGAGACCTGAAGCGCCGTCATCCTGTTCCGAGCAAAACTTTCGAGACCGCTGTGTCTCAGGCGGGGAAGAGTCCGTACCCGCTTGCGCGCCACATTTTCGGCGTGCAGTTGATGGGATCGTATTCAAGGCAGAGGTTCTGGCACTCTCTGCCCGGTTGCGGCCGGCGCGCGTACCGCCCCGGCGGCAGGCGCCGCATCGAAGTTCCTTGGTCGATTGTTGACCGCGACGGGAGAACCGCGCAAGGGGAACGTCGAGCCAGCGATTAAGATGAGGGCAAACGTGCGGACTCCGTTCGGCCCTTGGAGAGCAGGGATACTTTGGCGATGGACGATAAATTCGAACATGATATCGATAGCCTGATCGAAACGGGCAAGGAAAAGGGCTATCTAACCTACGGTGATGTGAATGACATGCTGCCGGAGGAGATTGGCTCGGCCGACGATCTGGACGACCTGATCACTACGATCGGCACACAGGGCATTGACCTGCTCGACACCCCGAAGTTCCCCGGCGACAAAGATTTCGAGCTGGAAGAGGGCGAGGACGTCGAGCTGGACCTGACGCCCGGCACGCTTGAAAAGACCAACGACCCGGTGCGCATGTACCTGCGCGAAATGGGCACGGTGCCGCTGCTCACGCGCGAGGGCGAGGTAGAGATTGCCAAGCGGATCGAGCGTGGGCAGATGCGCGTGCTCAAGGCGATTTCGCGCTCACCGATCGTCATTCGGGAAATCGCAGCGCTGGGCGAAGACCTGAAGCGCGGCGTGCGCAATGTGAAGGAAGTGGTGGTCTTCGACGAGGAAGAGCTGACCGAAGACGTGGTGGTGGCGCGCGTGAAGGCCACGGTTACGCGCATCGATCAGCTGGTGAAGCACCAGAAGAAGATTGCTCAGCTTGAAGAGAAGATTGTGCCGCTGGCGGCCAACGCGCCTAAGCCCAAAGTGCGCGAGCAGCGCAAGCTGCGCTGGCAGATTGCGCGCGAGAAGGTGTACATCTCGCGGATCGTGCGCGAGCTAAAGTACACGGCGCTGGAGCGCAAGCGGCTGCTCGACAAGGTGAACAAGACCGTCGACACCATGCGCACGCTGGAGCGGCAGATCCGGTCGCTTGAGCAGAAGTACGAGGCGTCGAAGAGCGAGGACCTTAAGAAGGAATATCGCCGGCAGCAGAAGAACTGCCGCGTGGACCTCGAAAAGATCGAGGCCGACGCGGGCGTGTCGATTGCCGAATTGAAGCGCACGCAGCGCGAGATGATCCAGGGCGACATGGACGCCGAGCAGGCGAAGCGTGAGCTGATCGAAGCGAACCTGCGCCTGGTGGTTTCGATCGCGAAGAAGTACACCAATCGCGGTCTGCAGTTCCTCGACCTGATCCAGGAAGGCAACATCGGCCTGATGAAGGCGGTGGACAAGTTCGAGTACCGGCGCGGATACAAGTTCTCGACTTATGCGACGTGGTGGATTCGCCAGGCGATTACACGCGCGATCGCGGATCAGGCGCGTACCATCCGCATCCCGGTGCACATGATCGAGACGATCAACAAGCTGATCCGCACGAGCCGGCAGCTTGTGCAGGAGCTGGGACGCGAACCCTCGAGCGAAGAGATTGCGCGCCGCATGGACATTCCTGTGGCCAAGGTGCGCAAGGTGCTCAAGATCGCACAGGAGCCCATCTCGCTGGAGACGCCGATCGGCGAAGAGGAAGATTCGCACCTGGGCGACTTCATCGAAGACCGCCAGGCGGTTTCGCCTTCCGAAGCGGTGATCAGTGTGAACCTGAAGGAGTACACTTCGCAGGTTCTGCGCACGCTCACGCCGCGCGAAGAGCGCGTGATCAAGATGCGCTTCGGCCTGGAGGACGGCTCCGAGCATACTCTCGAAGAGGTGGGCCAGAGCTTCCAGGTGACGCGCGAGCGCATCCGGCAGATCGAGGCCAAGGCGCTGCGCAAGCTGCGTCATCCGTCGCGTTCGCGCAAGCTGAAGGCGTTTGTCGAAGGCGTGAAGGAAATGTAAGCAGCGC
>JASIJW010000076.1:0-6397 GCA_030050035.1 Acidobacteriaceae bacterium
GGCGACGTGGGCTATGGCAAAACAGAAGTGGCGATGCGCGCTGCCTTCAAAGCCGTGCAGGACGGCAAGCAGGTCGCGGTGCTCACGCCCACTACTGTGCTCAGCTTCCAGCACTTTGAAACCTTTAAGCGGCGCTTCTCCCAGTTCCCCATTCACGTCGAGATGATCTCGCGCTTCCGCACGGCGAAAGAACAAAAGGAGATCGTCGAGCGCGTTGAGACCGGCAAGGTCGATGTCCTCATCGGCACGCACCGCCTGCTGTCGAAAGACATCAAATTTCAGGATCTGGGCCTGCTCATCGTCGATGAGGAGCAGCGCTTCGGCGTTCGCCACAAGGAGCGGCTCAAGCAGATGCGCAAGGAGATCGACGTGCTCGCCATGAGCGCCACGCCCATTCCACGCACGCTGCACATGTCGCTCGTCGGCCTGCGCGATATGAGCGTCATCGAAACGCCGCCCAAAGACCGCATGGCGATCCAGACCGTCGTTGCCAAATTCGACGAAAAGCTCATCCGCTCTGCCATTGAGCTTGAGCTCGAGCGCGGCGGTCAGATCTACTTCGTCCACAACCGCGTTGAGTCAATTTATGAAATCGCAGCGCGCATCCAGGAGCTGGTGCCAGCCGCGCGCGTCGTCGTCGGTCACGGACAAATGGGTGAGTCGGAGTTGGAGCGCGTGATGCTTGCCTTCATGCATCATGAATATGACGTGCTCGTGGCCACGACAATCATTGAAAACGGCCTGGACATTCCGCTCGCCAACACCATCCTCATCAACCGCGCAGACCGCCACGGCCTGAGCGAGCTCTACCAGCTCCGTGGCCGCGTGGGCCGGTCGAACCGGCGTGCCTATGCCTACCTGCTCATCCCGCAGGACACCGAGCTGACCGAGATCGCACGCCGGCGGCTTGCCGCGCTCAAGGAGTTCAGCGATCTGGGCGCCGGATTCAAGATCGCCGCGCTCGACCTCGAGTTGCGCGGCGCCGGCAACATGCTCGGCGGAGAGCAGAGCGGCCACATCGAGGCTGTTGGTTTCGAGCTGTACACCTCGATGCTTGAGGCAGCGGTGAAGGAAATGAAGGGCGAAGCCGCTGAAGAGCGCCCGGCCACGCAGCTCAACCTCGGCATCGCCCTGCGCATCGACGAGAGCTACGTGCCGGAGGAAAACCAGCGCCTGCGCCTTTACAAGAAGATCGCCGGAGCCAACAGCGAAGCCGCTGTCAACGAAGTCCGCGCGGAGATGGAAGACCGCTATGGCGCGCCGCCCGACGCCACCGTCTACCTGCTCGAAGCAGCGATGCTGCGCCTCGAATGCGAACGCCTGGGCATCGCGCAAATCGACCGCAAGCGCGCCGAGTTGCAGATTCGCTTTGCAGAAAACGCGCCGATCGATCCTCAGCAACTCATGCGCCTGGTCGCGCGCAACGCCAAGCGCGGCGCGCAGTTCACGCCGCAGGGCGTGCTCAAATTTCCGCTCGCCGCCACGCGCCCCGACGAAGTGCTGCTCGAAATTCGTGAATTGCTTGGGAATCTAGCGCCTTCTCCAGTGAACGCCTGATACAGTAAGGCAGGAATACGGCGAGGACCGATGAAGACGCTCATAGCCCTTACTGCGATTGGAGTATCTATGGCAGCAGCAAGTCCCCTCTCTGCCGCGACACCCGACTGGAAGCAGCAGTTCGCAAAGGTTTCCGACGAGTATTTTGACCAGGTGTATTTTCGCTATGCGCCGAGCGCCGGCACTATGGCGGGCTTCCATCAGTACGATGGCCAGCTTGAAGACTATTCGCGCCAGGCAATCGACGCTCAGATCGCCGCGCTGCACGAGTTCGAACGGCGCATTGAAGCCATTGAGCCTGACAGTTCCCGCGAAAACTTCGTTCCACGCAGCGACCGAGAAATCGTCCTGGCCAATATCCGTTCGCAACTGCTTACGCTAGAAACTATCCGGCCATGGCAAAAGAATGCCGATAATTACTCAAGCGCCTGTGCCAACGGCGCGTTTGTTCTGATGGAGCGTGATTTCGCGCCGGTTGACGACCGCCTGCGGTCACTCATCGCCCGCGAAAAACAGATGCCGGCGCAGCTCGCTGCGGCACGCGTCAATCTCCAGGACCCGCCGCGCGTCTTCACTGAAATCGCAATCGAGCAACTGCCCGACATCATCACTTTCTTTCAGCACGATGTACCGGAAGCCTTTGCCGCAGCCAAAGATCCCGCGCTGAAATCGGAGTTCGCACAAACCAACGCCGCCGTCATCAGTTCTTTGCAGGGCTACCAACACTGGCTCGAAACTGATCTGCTGCCGCGGTCCAATGGCGACTTTCGGATCGGCGCTGACGCCTTCCGCAAAAAGCTCGAATACGATGAAATGGTCGATATTCCTCTCGACAAGCTTCTTGAAATCGGCTGGGGCGATCTGCGCAAGAACCAGGAGCAGTTCAAGACCGTTGCCGCACAGCTCGAACCGGGCAAGGACCCGCGCCGCGTCCTGCTCGAGCTTGACGAGGATCACCCTGCTCCCGATCAGCTCCTGAATGCTTTCAGCTCCACTTTTAACGGCCTCATCGATTTCATTCGAGCCAATCACATCGTTACTATCCCCTCGAACGTGCAGCCGATTCTCGAAGAGACGCCGCCCTTCATGCGCGCCACCACCACCGCCAGCATGGACACGCCCGGTCCCTACGAAACCCACGCCACTGAAGCGTATTTCAACGTCACGCTACCCGATCCCGGGATGACACCTGCCGAGGTCGAGGGCTACATGCACTCGTTCAACATCGGCACAATCATCTCGACAGCCGTCCACGAGGCGTATCCGGGCCATTACGTTCAATTCCTGTGGCTGCCGCAGGCGCCAAGCAAGGTGCGCAAGCTGCTTGGAGCTAATACAGATATCGAAGGCTGGGCACACTATTGTGAGCAGATGATGCTCGACGAGGGCTACGGGCGGCCGGGTGTGGGAGCCAAAGATGAGCGCGAGTCGAAGCTGCTGCGTCTCGGACAGTTACAGGATGCGCTGCTGCGCAATGCCCGCTTCATCGTCGGCATTGAGATGCACACCGGCAATATGACTATGGAACAAGCCGAGGAGTTCTTCCAGAAGGAAGGCTACCAGTCGAAAGAAGTCGCCGAGGTCGAAACCAAACGCGGCGCTGGCGATCCGACATACCTTTACTACACGCTCGGCAAGCTCCAGATCATGAAGCTGCGTGCGGACGTCGAAAAGCGCGAGGGTGCGGCTTTCTCGCTTGAGAAATTTCACGACGATTTTCTGCGCCAGGGTTTTCCGCCGGTCAAAATCGTGCGTGAGGCCATGCTCGGCGACAATTCGCCCACGCTCTAGAAAGCGTACAATTTTTACGTTCCGCGCATCATACTTAGGACGCGCCCGATATCCCGTTGAGGCGTGCGCTTCTGCAGTCAAATCAGGAGAACGAATGAGCAATCGCGTACGGAAGGCAGTCTTCCCCGCCGGAGGTTTGGGCACGCGCTTCCTGCCCGCCACCAAAGTCATCGCCAAGGAGATGCTGGCACTGGTCGACAAGCCGATCATCCAGTATGGCGTGGAAGAGGCTCTCGCTTCGGGCATCGAGCACATCATCATCGTCACCGGCCGCGGCAAAAGCGCGATGGAAGACCACTTCGACATCAGCTTCGAGCTCGACGCCACGCTCGAGCGCCGCGGCAAGCACGAGTTGCTGAAACTCTCGCGCGAGGTCGCCAACATGGCCCGCGTCAGCTATGTCCGCCAGAAGGAACCGCTCGGCCTCGGCCACGCAGTCCTTTGCGCGAAGGACCTGGTCGGCGATGAACCGTTCGCGGTCATTCTTCCCGACGACGTAATCGACGCAAACCCGCCCTGCCTCAAGCAGATGATCGACGTGTTCAACGAAAAGAACGGGTCGGTGCTTGCCACCATGACCATCGACGGGCCGGCCATCAGCGCATACGGTGTGCTAGCCGGCGCGCAGGACAAGCAGAATCCGCGCATCTACAACTGCACTGGGATGGTGGAGAAGCCAAAGCTGGAAGACGCGCCCTCGAACCAGGCCATCATCGGCCGTTATGTTCTGACGCCGCGCGTCTTTGCTCTTCTCGAACAGACCAAGCCAGGCGCCGGCGGCGAAATTCAACTTACGGACGGCATCAAAGCTCTGCTCAATGAGGAGAAGGTGTTCGGGTTTACCTTCGAGGGCAAGCGCTTTGACGCCGGCGATAAGTTCGGCATGCTGCAGGCCACAGTGGAATATGCTCTGAAAAGGCCCGAATTCGGCGATAGGTTCCGCAGCTATCTTAAGGGATTGAAGCTGTAGCCGAGTTAGCGGCGCTTCATCACGCTTTCCATTTGATATTGCATCCGATCGACGGCCGCTGGTCTGGCGATACGGGCTTGCCGGCCAGCACCGTGTCAATCGCAGCACGCAGATCCTCGCCCGTCACCGGAACGCTGTTGCCCGGCCGGCTGGAGTCGTATTGGCCCCGATAGACCAGCCGGAGATCCTTGTCGAACAGGAAGAAATCCGGCGTACACGCAGCCTCATATGCGTGCGCCACCGCCTGGCTTTCATCGTAGAGATAGGGGAACTTGAATCCATTCGCCTTGGCTTGCGCGTGCAAACCATCGGGGCTATCGGCCGGATGCGTGGACACGTCGTTCGAGCTGATCGCAACAACTGCCAACGGCTTCCCCGCGTAATCGGCGCCAAGTTTGCCCAGCGTCTTCTCAATATGCTTTACATAAGGGCAGTGTGCGCAGATGAACATTACAAGCAGCGCTTTACTGCCGCGGAAATCATCAAGACGAACGGTCTTGCCGCTCACCACATCCGGCAATGCAAACTCCGGCGCTTCGGTTCCCAGTTCCAGCATTGTCGATTCAGTAAGTGCCATGGAAGTCTCCTTTTTGGCGGAGTTAGCGATGCTACCTGGGTTAGGCACGCACCTAGCTACTAGCTCCGCTGATTTTCAAAACAATCCCGTTTGTCGCCCCGGCATTGCCAGCCCAAAATGTTCATAAGCCAGCCGCGTGGCCACGCGGCCGCGCGGCGTCCGATCGAGAAACCCGATCTGAATCAGGAACGGCTCATAAACTTCTTCGAGGGCGTCTTCTTCCTCGGCAAGCGTGGCCGCCAGCGTGCCCAGCCCTACAGGCCCACCGTCGTACTTCTGAATAATGGTCAGCAGCAGGCGCCGGTCGATCTCATCGAATCCATGTGCGTCTACTTCGAGCATGCTCAGCGCCGCGCTGGCTGTAGCCCGGTCGATCACGCCTGAGCCGCGCACCTGCGCGTAATCGCGCACGCGCCGCAGCAGGCGGTTGGCGATGCGCGGCGTTCCGCGCGAGCGCAGGGCAATCTCCGCGGCGCCATCGGGATCGATGGGAATCTGCATTACCTCGGCCGAGCGCTCGACAATTACTCGAAGCTCATCCTCGGTATAAAAATCCAGCCGCAGAAGGATGCCAAATCGCGAGCGCAGCGGCGAGCTTAGCAATCCGGGCCGCGTGGTGGCGCCGATGAACGTGAATGGTCGAATCTCCATTACATGCGTGCGCGCCGCCGGTCCCTGCCCGATGATGATGTCGATCTTGTAATCCTCTAGCGCCGTGTAAAGCTTCTCCTCGAGCACGGGCTGCAGCCGGTGAATTTCGTCGAGAAATAACACCTGCTTCTCGCGCAGATTGGTCAAAATCGCCGTCAGGTCGCCCTGGATCTGCAAAGCCGGCCCCGAGGTCTGCTGAAATCCGACATCCAATTCGTTGGCAATAATGGTCGCCAGCGTCGTCTTGCCCAGCCCCGGCGGGCCGGAGAGCAGCACATGATCGAGCGCCTCGCCTCGCGATTTGGCAGCCTCGAGCGCGATTGCGAGCTGTTCTTTCGCTTTGGATTGCCCGATGAACTCGCGCAGCCAGCGCGGGCGCAGCTTCAGCTCGAACCCTTGCTCTTCCTCGGCGCGCGCAGCGCTTACCAGCCGTTCCGGCGTGTTGTCGCGAGTCTTCGACATGCTGATGAGAAGTGTAGCGGCTACGGGGTGGGCGGGCAAAGCGTCGCGCAGGGTCCCGCCGTTTAAACTGGTGTTTGCCTCCCGCATCTTCAATGACCCATCGTTTTGGCATGATCCGCCGCTTCCGTTTCAATCGCCCGCAACGCATCGCGGCGGGGCTGCTGGCCATCTTCCTTCTGCAGGGATTCTGGCTTACAAGCCGGCAAACACTCACCGACCAGGATTACCAATACGCGCGCTGCGGTCGCGAAACCTGGGAGAAGCCTTCGCCGCTCGCGGGTTATTACACCTCCTGCGGCAACATCCGCGACGGCATTCTCGCTTACCGGCTCGCGGGGCTGCCGCTCACGCTGAACCTGCTGTTGCAACGCGGCCTTGACCACCTGCGC
>JASIJW010000605.1:0-3881 GCA_030050035.1 Acidobacteriaceae bacterium
AAGATTGTTCTGATCACCGGGGCCAGCGCGGGCATTGGAGCGGCGACTGCAATGGCCTTTGCCGCAGAAGGCGCGCGGCTGCTGCTGGCTGCGCGGCGCGCGGCCAAGCTGGAAGAAGTTGCTTTGTGGGCGCGGGAGCGCGGCGCTGAGGAGGTGCATGGCTTCGAGCTCGATGTGCGCGACCGCAATGCTGTCGAACGTGCTATTGCCGCACTGCCGGAACGGTGGTCCAAGATCGAGGTCCTGGTAAACAACGCCGGCCTGAGTCGCGGCATGGAAAAGCTCCACGCCGGCAAGATTGAAGACTGGGAAGAGATGATCGACACCAACGTGAAGGGCCTGCTGTATGTAACGCGGGCCGTGGTGCCGGGCATGGTGGCGCGTGGGCGCGGGCACGTGGTGAATCTGGGATCGATGGCCGGGGAAGTTGCTTATCCAAACGGCGCGGTGTATTGCGGCTCGAAGGCAGCGGTGCACTTTATCAATGACGGACTGCGCGAGGATCTGCTGGGAACGCCGGTGCGGGTGACGACCATCAATCCGGGACTGGTGGAGACCGAGTTCAGCCAGGTGCGCTTCCACGGCGATACGGAGCGGGCGGCGAAGGTGTACCAGGGATTGACGCCGCTCACCGGCGAGGACATTGCGGACGCGATTGTGTGGGCGGTGACGCGGCCTGCGCACGTGAACATCGCGCGCATCTCGCTTTCCAGCGTGCATCAAGCAAATACACTGCTACTTCACCGCGAGATGGTGACTTAGCGGGCGGCAATGCGAGAACAGGCAGGCTAACCCAGCGCGTTAAGCTGTGCTTCGATCTCGGCCAGCGCGGCTTCGAGAGCCGAGCGGCGCGCCGGGTTCGATGTTCTTTGCGAAAGAATGTTTTCGCGCTGCAGCTTGAGCGCCTGCTTCTGGCGTTCGCGAACTGCACGATCGAGAGCGGCCTGGCGCCGGCTTTCCTGGCTTGCGTTCCCATTTGAACCGGTTGATGGTCGTTCTACGGCAGTTGCCATCTGCTCCTCCACAGATTTACTTTCCCAACCACGGGCCATATCTTGATTTTACTGGGGTTTTCGCCGCCGTCATCCCGGGGTATGAATTCAGTCAATATCCGCAGGGAGGATTAAGCCATATCCGGAAGGGAGGATTAAGCCGTGCGCGCCTGGCAGATTGCGAAGTTCGGTGTTGATTCGCTGGAGTTTGTGGAGAGGACAACGCCGGCATCCGGGCCCACGCCGGGACCGGGTGAAGTGCTGGTCAAGGTGCGCGCAGTTTCACTGAATTTTCGCGATCTGATGATGGTGAAGGGCCTCTACAACCCCAAAATGCGGCTGCCGCGCGTTCCCTGCTCGGACGGCGCCGGCGAGGTGGTGGAAGTGGGTTCCGGCGTAACCACGTGGAAGCCGGGCGACCGCGTGGCCGGCATCTTTATGCAGAACTGGCTTGATGGGCCGCTGACCGCGGAGCGGGCCCGTGGCGCGCTGGGCGGCGATATCGACGGCATGCTGGCGGAGCTTGTGGTGCTGCGCGAGACAGGCCTGGTGAGTGTGCCGGAGCACCTGAGCTTTCAGGAAGCGGCGACGCTGCCCTGTGCCGCCGTGACCGCATGGAATGCGCTCGCCGCCGGCGATGTGAAGCCGGGAGACACGGTGCTGATCCAGGGGACGGGAGGCGTTTCGATTTTTGCGCTGCAGTTTGCGCGGCTGCGCGGAGCGCGGGTGATTGGCGTTTCCTCTAGCGATGAAAAGCTGCAACGCGCGGCGGCGCTGGGCCTCGATGCCAGTCTGAATTACCGCAACAACCCGGAGTGGGATAAATGGGTTGTGGAACAGACGGGCGAGGGCGTCGACCTTGTGGTGGAAGTGGGCGGCTCGGGCACGCTGCCGCGGTCGCTCAAGGCGATTCGAACCGGCGGCACTGTGGCACAGGTGGGTGTGCTGGCCGGGGCTGCGGAGCCGGTTGCCATTCCGCTGATCCTGCACAAAATGGCGCGTATTCAGGGCATCTATGTAGGATCGCGAAGCGATTTTGTGGAGATGAATCGTGCTGTGACTCTCGCGCAACTGCGGCCCATTTACGAGGATTTCGACTGGATGAAGGCGCGCGAAACGCTCGCGAAGATGGAGCGGGGCAGTCACTTCGGCAAGCTTGTTCTCACAGTTAGTTGAGGCGCGCAACGCATCGTTGTTCGCGTTACCAGCCCGGCATGGGGCCGTAAAAGCGCAAAGAATCCAGTTGATTCGGGAAGCGTTTCTAAATTAACGTCGAACTCCTGGAGGCCTGCGGGAACAGGGTCTGCAGGAGGCCCCGTGAGCACCGTTGACCCAACCCTGTCGAACAATGATCTGCGGCCTACGCCGCGCGAGCGCCGTAACTGGGGGTTCTACAACTACACGGCGCTCTGGTTCTCCATGTGCATGGAGATCACCACTTATCAGCTTGCCTCCTCGCTCATCGCCAAGGGCATGGACTGGAAGCAGGCTGTAGGGACGGTGCTGCTCGGCAACCTGATCGTGCTTGTTCCGCTGCTGCTCAACGCGCATGCCGGCGCCAAGTATGGCATTCCATTTCCGGTGTTCATCCGGGCGCCATTCGGCGTACGCGGCGCAAACCTGGCTGCCATGCTGCGGGCGATCGTCGCCTGCGGCTGGTTCGGCATTCAGTCGTGGATCGGCGGCACGGCAATTTACGCGATGCTTGGCGTTATCTGGCCTGCGGCCGCGGCAAAGCCCGTGTCGCTGTGGTTTTGCTTTCTGGGCTTCTGGCTGCTGAATATGGTTGTGGTGTGGAAGGGAGTCGATTCCATCCGCCGGCTGCAGGCCTTTGGCGCACCGTGCATGTTTCTGATGGCCGCTGCGTTGCTCATCTGGGTGCGCATGAAGGCCGGCAGCTTCGGCACCATGCTTTCTACGCCTAGCCAGTTTCACTCCACGCGCGAATTCCTGGCTGTTTTCTTTCCCTCGCTCACGGCGATGGTCGGCTATTGGGCAACACTGGCCCTGAATATTCCAGACTTCACGCGCTATTCGAAATCGCAGAGCGCGCAGTCGTGGGGCCAGGCATTCGGACTGCCAGTGGCCATGACGCTCTACACGTTTGTTGGCATCGCGGTTACTTCGGCCTCCGCGGTTCTCTTCGGCCATGCCATCTGGAATCCGATTGAGCTCATCGGCAGCTTTCATCAGCCGGTAGTGGCATTCATCGCTATGATCGGAATCCTAATCGCCACGCTGAACGTCAACATCGGCGCCAATGTGGTTTCGCCCTCCAACGATTTTTCGAATCTGTATCCGCGTCTCATCAGCTTTCGCACCGGCGGACTGATTACGGGCTTTCTGGGTTTGGCCATGTGCCCGTGGAAGCTGCTGGCCACGCCCGATGCGTACATCTTCGGCTGGCTGGTTGGCTATTCAGGCCTGCTGGGACCGGTGGCCGGCATCATGGTTGCGGACTACTTCCTTATCCGTGGCACAGAGCTGGATGTGAACTCGCTCTACCATCGCGATGGCAGCTACTACTACACCAAAGGCATCAATCCGCGGGCCATGCTGGCGCTTGCCGCAGGCGTGGGTGTTGCGCTCGCGGGTCTTGCCATCAAGCCTCTGCACTCCCTCTACGATTACGCATGGTTCGTGGGATTCTTCATCGCTGGGGCGTTGTATGTGGCGATGATGAAATTGGCCGCGCCCGCCATTTATCAGTCCGCTGCGGCCGAAGAGCAGGCGCAGGCGGCCGGGTTCCGGGGAATTTCACACGATGCGTGAGGCTATCCCGGCGACGGCGCAGCCGCTTTGCCGGATCTGATCCGGCCGATCTGGCACATTTCAAAATGCAGAAATTGAAGGCCGTTTTCAAACATGAAGAATGCGCCCGGCCGCGTT
>JASIJW010000077.1:0-5691 GCA_030050035.1 Acidobacteriaceae bacterium
ATTCTTTAACAATCCATTCCCAACTGGGTCCGGCGCTCCTCCCAGCGGGGTAAATATTCACGGCTACCCGCAAAACTACGGATACCCGCGAACCAACCAATGGAACCTTACCTTAGAATCCCAGGTTGCATCCGATCTCGCGCTGCGCGCCACATATTTAGGCTCAGTGCGGTGGGATTCGACATTCCTGAATCCGATTAATACCCCGCCGCTTGCCCCCGGGCCAATTCAAACCAGGCGGCCGGTGCCGGCCTTCGGCGACATCGATATGTATGACAACGGGACCACAGCAAATACTCAGATGCTGGAACTGTCTGTGTTGCGCCGCTTCAAGTCGGGCCTGTCATTCGAAGGAGAATACTCGCTGACCCACCAGATTATCAATTCCGTTAGCGATGACACGGAACTTACCGACCCTCAAAACTTGCGTTACGACCGCGGCAACGATACGAATATCCGGCCGCAATATTTCATTGGTAACTATGTGTACGATCTTCCTTTCGGCAAGGGACAGAGATTCCTAACCAAGGCGCATGGACCGCTGGAATGGCTTCTCGGAGGCTGGGAAGATTCGGGAATCGTCACCATCGCGGATGGTAACCCCTTCTCTGTCACCTTCTCCAGCACTGTTCAAGGCTGGACGGCAAGCCGGGCCGATCAGATAGGTAATTACCACGTAGCAGACCCTAGCATCAAACAGTGGTTTAATCCCAGCGCCTTTGCCTTGCCGGCGCAGTTCACCTATGGAACCAGCGGGAAAAACGTGTACTACGGGCCAGGATATGCTGACTGGGATACAGGTGTGATGAAGAATTTCGCGATCAGCGAACGGGCCAAAGTGCAGTTCCGTATGGAGATGTTCAACGCGCTCAATCATCCCAGCTTTTCCACCCCGAACAGTAACATCAGTGTGCCATCTACGGTCGGAACGATCACCAGTACAACAAGCAGCCCGCGAGCGGTTCAGTTCGCAGCTCGTTTCAAATTTTGAGAAGTGGATTGTAAGACTACTGGTTATTGGCTCGCTAGGATGGGGCTTAGATCGGAGAAGGTCCTGTGCTCTGTAAGAAAAGTCGCCGGGGAATATGGACGTGGATACCGCGCGATCATCAAAAACTGTTCAAAATCGTGCGTAATATACCTGTCGTGCGTTGGGGCCTGCCTGGAGACGGTCCAACCATCGCAGAGGCCTGCAGCTAACCGAGAACGGTATTCACTCATTGTTTCATCTGACCTGGCGGACTATGTATAGAGCGCTCAGCACCTTAAAAGGAAATCTTGTCGTCTCATGCCAGGCTGCGCCGGGCGATCCGCTGGACGATGTGGCGGTATTGCGGCGTATTACTCTGGCTTCCATTCGAGGGGGTGCTGGCGGATTGCGACTGAATGGCGCCGCGTGCATCGCTGCTGTGCGAGGAGATACGAATCTTCCCATTATTGGAATCAAGAAAATTTATATGGATGGGGTGATACGCATTACACCCGATTTTGCGGCGGCCGCGGAACTTGCCCAGTCGGGTGCCGATATCATCGCGGTCGATTGCACGGACCGCACATGGTCTGGAGGGATTCCCTGGCAGGAGCTGATCGAGCGGATCCACAATGAATTGCACCTACCCGTCATGGCGGACATTGCCACACGCGAGGAGGCTCTAGCCGCTGCGGCTGCGGGCGCCGATAGCATAGGCACAACGTTGAATGGCTACACCGAGAAAACGCGTCACACCGACGGCTTCGACTGCAAATTGCTTTCTAGCATCGTAGCGGAGGTAGACGTTCCCGTGATTGCGGAGGGGCATATTTCCACTCCCGCGGATGCCAGACAGGCGATGATGAACGGCGCATGGTGCGTAGTGGTCGGCTCCGCCATTACCAGGCCCGCAAGCATTACGGTGCGGTTCGCCAATGCTGTCCGAAACTCGGCTTCGGCCCGGCCTGTGATCGGTGTCGATATTGGTGGCACATCGATCAAAGCAGGACTTGTAGATCATAAAGGCTGCATCAGTTTTCCAGTGCGTATCCCGACGACGGCCAGCGGCGGCCGTGAAACGATCGCGGCGGCCGTGATTCAAGCAATCGATCATGTGCTGATTTCTACCCGCGAGGCAGGAATGAATCCTGCCGGGATCGGAATTGCAAGCGCAGGCGCGATTGATGTTGAACAAGGAACGGTCTTCGCCGCAACGGAGAATTTACCCGGATGGACGGGTTTTGCTCTGCGTGAATTCGTCGAAGGTAAATTCGGCTTGCCGGCCTATGTTGAAAACGACGCCCATGCCGCTGCTCTGGCTGCCATGTTTTTTGGACCCGCGCGAAGCCTGAAGAGCTTTGCAGCGATCACCATTGGTACGGGCGTAGGCGGAGGTTTCGCTGTCAATGGCCAGTTGGTTAGAGGCCGGCACGGATTCGCGGGAAACTTCGGCCATTTGACAATTCGGCCAAGAGGCCGGGATTGCACTTGCGGCAGGCAGGGGTGCCTCGAGGCTTATGTATCCGCCGCTGCATTGGCGACCGAATACAGGCAAAGATGTGGACCTGCCCGATGCGATGGCGATGCCGCGGACAGTGAGCTAGCGATCGCCATAGCTGAGCTTGCCCGCAAACAAGATCCCATCGCGCTTGAGGCCTATTCGGCTTTGGCGGAATACCTGGCAGAGGGCATCGCTAACCTCTCCAACGTACTCGACCCCGAAGCCGTATTTGTTTCTGGAGGACTGGTGGAGGGGCAAACATGGTTTATCAAGGACGTGGAGAAGCGGGTGGAAAAGCTTCTTCACTTTGGAAGCCTGCGCAGACCGCACATACAAATATCCCCTGGGGGCCATCAGGCGGGCATGCTGGGAGCAGCCGCGGCTATGATGACGCATTACGAATAACGCTATGTTGAGGACGGACGATGTTGATGGAACAACCCGATTGCGCAAATCTTACAACATATTGCCTAGCTTAAGGAGGGAAGGTGCCAACAGAGATTACCGGACAGAACATATCGCGCCGTAAGGTTCTGAAAATTCTCAGTGCTGTTACGCCGTCGGCCCTCGCTTCACAATCGTGGGCGCTGTCGCGCACCGCGCTTCAAGCCAATCTGAAACGGGTGCATTTCGCGTGCAGTCCTCAGAACGACCTCTACGAGATTTTTTGCGCGGCTGGAATTATGCCGCCGCGGATGGACAATCCTGAAGACGCGGTTGCTCGTGCCCCGCAGGATTCCGGAGTTCTCGTTCTCGCCGACCAATACCCTGAGCGGCAGACGCAGATTTCCGAGGAACTCTGCCAAAGGGCTGCCGCCAAAAATCTGCGACTTTATCTCGAGTTTCCCTCCGCACTCCCAGGACTGGCCGTGAGCAGCCCGCAGGGAGTGGCATTGGGCAAGAACCGCAACCTGCTTGAACGAGGCGTGGTTGCGTCGGATATGTTTGGGCCGTCTTTAGAGCGACTTCGCATACTCGAACTGCATAACTGCCGCTATGTTCCGGTAGCAGCTCCCAATCCTATATTGGTCCTGGCCCGGGTTGCCGGTTTCAACAAGGCAGTGTATGGCCTGCCGCAGACTGGGGTGCAGCCAATATTGTTCCGCCATCCCGAGCGCCAGATTTTGGTCGGAACGACAAAGTTGAGCGGGTTCATTCGCGGCCGATATGCGCCTGCACAGGCCTGGACCGACGTTTGGGAGTGGATCATAAAATGGGTGGGCCACGGAGACAGCTTGCCCGTACCCCACTGGACGCCAGTCGTGCACCCCGTCTACGAGTGCAACCGCCACTTGCCCGAAGAATCCGAACTGACAGCATTTCGAGATGGAATTAGCTGGTTTTCCCGCGCCAAATTGTTCGTGGCGCCTTCTTGGCCAGGCAGGCAGCCCGGCAATACATCGGCGAGTCAGCCAATTCAGGACCCTGCAAATACTTGGCCGCTTGGCGACGGCAGTGACGGCGTGCTGGAAGGATTTTCGAGTCTGGTTGAATGGAATGGAAAACAGCCTGTAGGCTGGCATCTTCGTGCTGACTGCGCTGGTGAAGTCTCCATGGCGATGGCCCTTTCAGGTTTGCTCGAAAAGAGGCCAAAAGATAGCGAGATCGCCGCGAATCTGAATGACTTTATCTATAACAGATCAGCGCTTACGGCAGGAGTTAGAGATGACCCTCAGAGTTCGTCTTTCGGATTAATAGGCTGGAGCATTCCGGATCATGCCGGCGTTTATTATGGCGACGACAATGCACGAAGCATATTGGGAACCATGGCTGCCGCCGGCCTGTTAGCGTCGGATAAATGGAACAGCAAAGTATTGCGGGCGCTTCTCGCCAACCTGCGTACCACTGGAAAATTCGGCTTCCGGCAAAACGCGCTCACCGATAAGGAACTAGAGTCATCGGGCTGGAGATATTACTATAACCAGCCCCTGACCAATTATCACCCGCATTATCAGGCCTATCCCTGGGCATGTTACCTGCGTGCCTACGATCTAACTCATCACGAGCCATTTCTCGACAAAGCAGAGACTGCTATCCGGATGACTATGGGCGCCTATCCCGGCCAATGGCGCTGGACCAATGGATTTCAGCAGGAGCGCGCTCGCATGTTACTTCCGTTGGCATGGATGGCGCGCCTTCGCAGGACGGGTGAATCGCGGCAATGGCTCAAAACAATTGCCACCGACCTGCTGGCATTTCAAGATTCATCCGGAGCCATCCGGGAGGAACTGGGTCCGCCTGAGAACGGGCAATACGGCTCGCCGAAAACGAACGTGCAGTACGGCACGGCGGAAGCAACTCTGCTCCAGGAAAACGGCGATCCCGTCTGTGACCTGCTCTATACGATGAATTTTGCTTTTTTGGGCCTGCATGAAGCGGCATCGGCCACCCAGGAACCCTTGTATCGCCAGGCGGCAGACCGACTCGCCAGCTTCTTCTGCCGAATCCAAATAAACTCCACAGCGCACCCCGAGCTCGCCGGCGGCTGGTTTCGCACCTTTGACTTCCACCGCTGGGGCTACTGGGGCAGCGCCTCGGACTGGGGATGGGGCCCCTGGTCAATTGAAACTGGCTGGACCCAATCATGGATCTGCGCGGTTCTGGCTATGCGCAAACTCCGCACATCGCTCTGGGATCTTACCGGAAAGGCGAATCTTGCCCCGCACCTCGATGCCTTGCTGCCCGTAATGTTTCCTCAGACGAAATCTGACGGCAAATGAGATCCAGGACTACTCACAATTAAGCACCTGACGAACAATCAAGGAGAATACAACCTAATGGCGCCATTTAACTCGCTTACTCGCCGCGATGCTATCAAGCTTGGCGTAGCTACACTTGGCAGTTCAGTGGCGCCGCGCATCGATGCGTCGCCAGTTTCCCAGACACAGGATCGCAGCCGTCCTAACTTCGTTATCTTTATGACCGACGGCCAAAGACCCGATCAACTTAGTTATATCGCTGGTGGCCGCACCCAGGCGCTTGACTGGGATCAAAGCATCAACAGCGGGGTCATCTGCACCCCCAATATGGATCGCATCGCAAAAGAGGGCGTGCAGCTGCAAAATGCGTTTGTGACCAATGCTCTCTGTGCGCCTAGCCGAGGATGTTTTCTGACTGGCCTCAATTCCAAAACCAACGGAGTCATTGACAACAAGAATCGGCCGTTGACTCCTGGCGTTCAGATCATCTCCGACTATCTGCGCGAAGACGGTTATGAGGT
>JASIJW010000606.1:0-16047 GCA_030050035.1 Acidobacteriaceae bacterium
CGGCTACGACGTGCATTCGCCGCACTTCGCTTGACTCGGAGCGAACCTCTCATGGTGGACACCAATTGTGCATATTCTCGGTCCGCGATCCTGGCAGAGGAAGGGGATGAATGGGTTCTGCCGCTTCAATACGTTTACCGATGAGTAACTTCCGGATAGGCGACCACTCAGCCGCCGTTCCGCTAAGTTCGCTTGAACGCGTCAAAATAGTGATTTTCGCCTTCGTCTTCGTACTCCTCGGAGACTATTAGACCAGCGGTATCGAGCAGTTCCTTGTACTTCTCTGCACCGAGAGACACTGATTCCACGTCGGTCATTCCATCTATCCAGATCGTTGGCTTTGCCGTTGAGGTGAACAGCAGGCGTCCTCCAGGCACCAGAACTTCGGAGAATCTTTCGATCAGGCGATGCTGCTCTTCAACTTTGAGAAGAAAGATCAACCCCCAGGCCAACGCCGCATCGAAACTTCGGTCGAACATTCTCGAATCCTGAACTGCCTCGCAAAGGATCGGAACGTTTGGGAAGTTGCGCTGAAATGCTGCGACGAAAGTCGGCGCTCCATCCACGCCGAAGACTTCGAGTCCCTCCTCGACCAGAACAGCGGTAATGGGAAAACCAGGACCGCAGCCCAGATCAATTACTGTGCTCCCCGGCAGTATCTTCCTAGCCCACTTCCGGACCTCCCTGACACCGATTCCGATAGAGGGACTCTTGCCTCGCCGCGCCATAAAGTGTTCGGAAACTGCTTCGTATCCGGTGGACTGGTCCATCCGTCGATCGTAGCAAGCAACGCTTATGGGCGAATGACCGCCGATCCGGAAGTGACCCTTTTCCGCTGCATTTCCGGATTACTTCCTGTTTGGCGACCATCCAGACAACAATCCCTTTCGTAGAGCCTTGCGCGTTTATTGCTAGTAATCTGCGACGCCCGCATCAGATCTGTCGACCAATCTCCCAGTGGTGACCGAAGGGATCCACGACACGACCAACCCGCCAGCCATGGCCTTCCACAACCGCGTGGACCACTTCAGCGCCAGCAGCGCACGCCCGCGCAAATGAGGTATCCGGGGCGGGATCGGTGATAAGAACGCGGAAACTGGTTCCTTTGAGAGTCTCTGGACTGAAGTTTCCCTGCTCTGGAGATTCATCGCTCACCCAGAACTCCGAACTGCCGATGGAGAGCCGTGCTACGATTCCTTCCCGGCCCTCATGCCGATACGTCTCGACTGCACCAAATGCGTCCTTATAGAACTCAACGGCTTTGCGGCTGTCTCGAACAAACAGCCACGGAGCGGATGACCGCAGGATATCCGACATGCAGCAAGTGTAATCCGCCCGAACTGAAATCGCGACGGCCCGTTGGATCGGTGCCTTACAAAGCCGTCTTGTCGTTATTGACCGCTCCGGTCGAATGACCCCCTATGCAGTGACAGCATCCTTTGTGGTCATTGAAAACAGCTTCTTGCCATTGCGGACCTCTGCACGAATGTCGTGGAATAGGTCTTTGCCCTTCTCAATGGCAATTGCCTTGTTCCTTGTCTTTAGTGACTGTTGGATGTACCTCTTCTCTGTCGGCAAGTACATCCTGAACTGCCAATAATCGTCTCGATTGAAAATCAATGCTTCGTCAAAGATCGAGATTTCTCTTTTGTCATCAAAGTCTTTTTTCTTCAGCACTTACAGCTACCTTTCTGGGCACTACTGTCAGCAGTAGTGTCCCAACTGTCCAACTTTTTGTGAAAGTGCAGCAGGTAAGTGCTTTGTTTTCAATGCGCGTAGAAGATTTGTAAAAGAACTAATTATTGAAAACAAAAGCATAGTTCTAAAAACCTACTCCCACTCGATGGTGCCGGGTGGCTTTGAGGTGATGTCGTAGACGACGCGGTTGATGCCGCGGACTTCGTTGACGATGCGGTTGGAGATGCGCTTCATAAGTTCGTAGGGGAGTTGGGCCCAGTCGGCGGTCATGCCGTCTTCTGAGGTGACGGCGCGGATGGCGGCTGTGTAAGCGTAGGTGCGCTGATCGCCCATGACGCCAACGCTCATAACCGGCAGCAGGACGGCGAAACTTTGCCAGACCTTGTTGTAGAGACCGGCGGCTTTGATCTCGGCGACGACGATCTCGTCGGCTTCCTGCAGCAGCGCCACGCGCTCGGGTGTGACTTCGCCGAGGATGCGCACGGCGAGGCCGGGACCGGGGAATGGCTGGCGGCTGAGCAGCTCTTCCGGCATGCCCATGTCGCGGCCGATGCGGCGGACTTCATCTTTGAAGAGGTCGCGCAGCGGTTCTATGAGTTTCAATTTCATGCGCTCGGGCAGGCCGCCGACGTTGTGATGGCTCTTGATGGTCTGGCTGGGGCCTTTGACGCTCGAGGATTCGATGACATCGGGGTAGAGCGTGCCCTGCACCAGCCAGTCGACTCCACCGCTTTGCTCGGCGATGCGATGTGCCTCGTCGTCGAATACGGCGATGAACTCCTGGCCGATGCGCTTGCGCTTGAGCTCGGGATCAGTGACGCCGGCGAGCTTTTCGAGGAAGCGCGCGGTGGCGTTGACGGCGACGATGTTGAGGCCGAGTTTGTCGCGCAGATTCTTTTGAACGCTTTGGAACTCGTTTTTGCGCAGCACGCCGTTGTTGACGAAGATGCAGGTGAGCTGACTGCCGATCGCCTTGTGCACCAGCATGGCTGCAACTGAAGAGTCAACGCCGCCGGAAAGGCCGCAGATGACGTGGCCTTCGCCGACTTTTTCGCGGATGGAGGCGACGGTGGATTCGATGAAGTGAGCTGGCGTCCAATCGCCGCGCGCGCCGCAGAGATTGAGGAAGTTGCGAAGGAGTTGCGAGCCGAGTGGCGTGTGATGCACCTCGGGATGAAACTGCACGGCCCAGATGCGGCGCTCCGGGTTCTCGATGCCGGCCAGGGCGTTCGAAGAAACGGCAATGCGGCGGAATCCGGAGGGAAGCTCGAGGGCTTCGTCGCCGTGGCTCATCCACACTTGGAGGGTTTTGGGCAGCTCGGCGAAGATGGGCGAGGCAGCGTGCTCGATGACGACATCGGCGTGGCCGTACTCGCGCAACGGCGCGGAGCGGACTTTGCCGCCGAGATGGTGGACGATGAACTGGAGCCCATAGCAGATACCGAGGACGGGTATGCCGAGCTCGAGGACGCGTGGGTCTGCTGGCGGGGCGTCTGTGTCGTAGACCGACGACGGTCCGCCGGAGAGAATGATGCCGATGGGCCGGTAGTTTTGGATCTCCGAGAGCGCGGCCGTGCAGGGCACGACGACAGAGAAGACGTTCTGCTCGCGGATGCGGCGCGCGATGAGCTGCGTGTACTGCGACCCGAAGTCGAGGATGACGATTGTCTGGGTGTCCACGTTTTAGTGTTGCAGGGCGCGGGGAGGGATGTAAAGATCGGTGTTGAAGAGCGCATCCGGTCTCGTTTGCAAGCAGGATTGCGGACCTGAAAAAGTTGAATCAGCCAGTGTGCAAAGCGCGTCTGGTTTGGGGAGGGGTAAACAATTGGACTCTCTTTTTCACATTGTCATCGTAATTTCTGTGGGGCTCATGATCGGAGCCGAGTTGGCGGTTGCGGCGTTTATCGATCCGATTTTGTGGAAGCTCGAAGAGCCGTCGCGTGCGCGCGCTGTTGGCTACTTTGCCGGAAGACTCGGTAAGGCAATGCCGTTCTGGTATGTTCTCAATTTTCTGCTGCTGATCGCGGAGGCGTTTCTGCTGCGTGGCCATGTTGGAGCGAGGCTGATTGTTGCGGCCGTGGCGATCTGGGCTGTGGTGATTGTTCTGACTCTGATGTTTCTGGTCCCAATCAACAACCGGCTGGCGCGCGGCACGATTTCAAATCTTGACAAGGCGCATGACGAGCACAAACGCTGGGACGCGATGCACCGGGCACGCGTAGTTGCGCTGGTAGCGGCGATGGCGCTGTTTCTGCTCGCGAGCCGTTAAGCGACGCGCGGAGGCAAAAAGCTATGGAAGCCGCGCGGCTTCGGCTTCGGGGTCCCAGTGGTCGCTGCCAGCGAGGAATACGCGCGGTTTGTACTGAGCGGCCTGTCTGGCTGTGAGCTGGTGTGACCACGGGGCGCGTGCGGTGGGGTTGGCGCCGGGGCCGGTGGAGTGGAACTCGGCGTAATACGCCTGTGGCTCGCTGGAGGCCTTGCCCCACTTGCTCCAGCCTTCGGGGATGATGTTGGCGGGCAGTTCTGTGTTGATGTAGACGACGCGGGAGAATGGACGCCATGGGCGGCCGAGGCTGACGGTCTGGTGTGGCGCGGCGGGATCGATGCCGCTGGTCACTCGGCTGTTGAGGATGACGTAGCCGGTGGACTGATCGGGCGCGGTGCGGGACTGCGCGGTCAGGTAGCCAGGGCCGTTGGCGTGAATCTCGTCACGGTCGAAGACGGCGGCGGCGTTGCCGAAGATGAAGTCGACGCCGCCCTCAATATAGGAGTCGACGTAGTACTGGCGGCCGTAGTCAGCAAAGAGCGTGTCCTGGTGGCCGAGAAAACGGCAGTGCTTGAAGATCGCGCGATCGGCGCGGACAGCGGCAGCGACGGCCTGGCCGGTGTTGCCGGCGGTGTTCTCGAAGGTAAGGTTGTCGGCCTCGAAACCGTCGCCGTTGATTTCGACAGTTTCGGTGAAAAATGTGCCGCCGGCCTGCTTGGCGTTCAGGCTGTTGGTGATGACGACGTCGGAGGGCGATTTGCCCATACCGATGAGAATGATATTGGGATGGTTCTGGGTGATGATGACGCGCTCGTGATACGTGCCGGGGGCGATCTCGATATAGACGCGGCCACCTTTGGAAGGCCATGGATGGTGGTCCAGGGCCATCTGGATGGTGGGAAATTCAGTGGGGCTCTCGGCACCGGTCTTCACATCGGACGAGACGCGGACATGAACATCTTGCGCGTACGAGAGTGATGCGAGGAAGAATGCGGCTAAGACCAGTTGGGAACGCATGGAACTATTGTCGCGCGGCGGGGCGAGTTGAGTGCTGGCGGTTCACACCCTAAAGGCAAGAAGCGCCTTTAGGATCGGGCATCCGGCGTCCTAAGGATGGTACCTTGCGTCCCAGCATGATTTAGATGACCCGGCGTGATACGCTTTTGCTCATAAAAGCCTGCCCTCATGGGCTGGCTTTCGTATGTCCCAGCCGCCTCCTCGGCGCTTCGACGCCGATGGCCCAACCGGTTGACGCTGTTCCCAAAGGAAAAATCCGATGCAGCGATTTCGTTTCTCTCCCGTTTTCGCAATTGTGATGATTGTGATGGCCACGGCCTGCCTGGCGCAGGCACCACAGGGCGGCCAGCAGCCTGAGCCACCGGTTTCACAGAACGTGACGGCGCGGCCCACGTCGCCGCCGGAGGTCAAGAGCTTCGACGCTGCGGCGATCGACAAGAGCGTCGATCCTTGCGTGGATTTCTACCAGTACGCATGCGGGAATTGGCTCAAAGAGAATCCGGTGCCGAACGACCAGGTGCGTTGGGTGCGCTCCTTCTCGTTGCTTCAGCAACGCAATCAATATCTATTGTGGAAGGACCTGGAGGCAGCGGCGAACCATCCGAAAGATGCGCTGCAGAAGCAGTACGGGGATTTCTATGCATCATGCATGGACACAGCGACAATCGACAAGCTGGGGTTCGATCCGATTCGGCCGTCGTGGCAGAAGATCAGTGCCATGACCGACATTCATCAGCTTGCCGCGCTGATGGCTGACCTTGAGAATAACGGCGTGCCGGACGGTTTCTTCGACTTCGGCGTGACACAGGACGAGAAGGACTCGTCGAAGCAGATCGCTGAGATCGACCAGGGCGGCATTTCGCTGCCGGACCGGGATTATTACCTGGTCGATAATCCGCATTTCGCCCAGATCCGCGCCGAATATGTGGAGCACATGAAAAAGATGTTCGCGCTGGCGGGCGATACGCCGGAGCAGGCGGCTAAAGAGGCCGATGCGGTGATGCGGATCGAGACGGCGATGGCGAAATCGTTCTTGAGCCGCACGGAATTGCGCGATCCGGAGAAGGTGTACCACATCCACACCGTTGCCGACTTTCAGAAGTTGGCGCCGAATTTCGACTTCAAAGCGTACTTCGGCTCCATCGGCATCCGCGAATTTGAAACGCTGAACGTGGCCACACCACAGTACTTCACGGCGCTGAACGGGATGCTTGAAAGCGAGCCACTGGATGCGTGGAAGAGCTATCTGCGCTGGCAGTCGCTGCACGGGCGGGCTTCGCAGCTATCGAAGCCATTCTTTGACGAGGACTTCCGATTCTTCCACCAGACGCTGGCTGGACAGAAGGAGCCAATGCCGCGCTGGCGGCAGTGCACTATGACTACGGACCGAGCGCTGGGCGAGGCAGTGGGCCAGGATTGGGTGAAGGAGAATTTCCCACCTTCTTCCAAAGAAAGCATGGAGAAGCTGATTGCAAATCTTGAGACGGCGCTCGGCCAGGACATCCAGGGACTGCCGTGGATGAGCGAGGAGACCAGGAAGCAGGCCCAACAGAAACTGGATGTGATCCGGCAAAACATTGGCTACCCGCAGAAGTGGCGGGACTACTCGAGCGTAAAGGTGGTGCGCGACAGGTTTGTGCACAACATGCAGCAGGCGGCCGTCTACGAACGGGATTACAACTTCAACAAGCTGGGTAAGCCGGTGGACGAGAAGGAGTGGGGCATGACGCCGCCAACCGTGAATGCCTACTACCGCGACAGCTTCAACGACATCAACTTCCCTGCCGGCATTCTGCAGCCGCCGTTTTTCGATCCCAATGCCGACGCGGCGGTGAACTATGGCGGCATCGGGGTGGTCATCGGGCACGAGATGACGCATGGGTTCGACGACCAGGGCTCGCAGTTCGATGCCAAGGGAAACCTGCGGGAGTGGTGGACGCCGTCTGACGAGCAGGCATTCAAGCAGCGGACCGAGTGCGTGGCCGATGAGTACAGCGGGTTTGAGGCGGCCCCTGCGCACGACAACGCGCCGGCAGTGAACCTGAACGGTCACCTGACGCTGGGCGAAAACACAGCGGACAACGGCGGGCTGCGCATCGCCTATATGGCGCTGCTCGAAGCACTCAAAGACGAGGGCAAATCAATCGACGAAAAAATTGATGGCTACACCTCGGCGCAGAGATACTTCATCGGGTTTGCACAAGTGTGGTGCCAGAACACGCGCGAGGCGGCGGCGCGGCAGGCGGCACTGGTCGATCCGCACTCGCCGGGCAAGTGGCGCGTAAACGGCACCGTGCAGAACTTCGAGGACTTCGGCAAGGCCTTCCACTGCACGAGGGGGCAGCCGATGTATCCGGAGAAATCATGCCGGGTGTGGTAAAGGCAGGGAACAGGAATCAGAAAACAGGGAGACGGCCCGCGGCGGGTTGAGGAAGACTCCCTACCGATGGCGGCCGAAATCCGGCTGGAAGCCGGAGGAAAAGGCGGGATTGCGGCCCTGGCGGAGCTCTGCTAGGCACAAACTGGCTCGGCCTTTTACAATTGTGAGGGACCCGTCCCAACCCAGCTCTGCTCGGGAACGATCAAACCTGGAGGCACATGCCCGGCCAGGATGAAGGAATCGCATGAAGTTCACGAAATTCGGCAAGGCATTACTTACTGGCGCGCTTTCAGCGGGCGTCATTTTGGGCGTTTCGTCTTGCGTTGAAAGTTATACTGTCGGCTATTTGTACGTAACAGGCACACTGACCGCCCAGCCCAGCGGCAACGGAATTATCAGCGGATTCAAGATCGACCACAATACGGGCCAGCTGACGATGATCAACACGCTGCCGGTCTCCTCAGGCGGCGCTAATCCCGTGCGCGCAGTGCTGACCAACGGAAGCCGGTTCGTGTACGTGCTGAACCGCGGCGTGAATGCGGCCGGCAATGGGGACTGCACGACTGCCGATCCGTGCCAAGGCTCGAACATCACGCAGTTTTTGGTGGGCGGCAACGGCTCACTCACCTTCCAGCAGACCTTCTACTCGCAGGGCACGAATCCCTTCCGGATGGTGGTGGACTCGACGGGGAATTATCTGCTGGTGCTGGATCACGACGCGCCGTCGAGTTCGGCCTGCCAGTTGGCGCTTGGCTCGAGCGCGACCACTTGCGCCGACGTGACGGTCTTCCAGATCAACCAGACGACCGGACGCCTTTCGCTGGTGGAGAACGCTCAGGTGACGGCTGCCGGCGGCGCGGCGCTTACATACTTCCCTGTGCCACCGAATCCGGTGGATTTCGTGCTGTCGGGCGGCTTCCTGCTGACGCTCACGTCCAGCAGCGCACAGACCTCGTTCCCGTACACGGGCGGCTCGCAGGTATTTCCCTACGCATACTCGAGCACCTCGGGCCAGTTGACGCTGAGCCAGAACACCTCGCAGCAGCTGGGCATTAGCGAGGGCAACGCTATCGTGAACGCGGCGAGCGTGATCTACGTGCTGGATAACGAGCCGATCTCATTCACATCGAATGGCGAGCCGGCAACGGCTCCCAGCCAGATTCTGCCGTTCACACTGGGCTCCAGCGGCGCGCTGCAGGCGCAGACGGGCGGCATCGTTCCTGGCGATCCCACGCTCGCAAACCCGATCTATCTGATCGTTGAGTCGAAGGGCAAATTCGTCTACGTGGCGAACCAGGGAAGCAATATCACTGGGCCGAATCCGCAAAGCGGAATTGCCGGCTATTTCCTGACCAACAGCCCATCGTTCCAGCTCACATTCATCGCAGGCGAGCCGTTCGGGTCAGGGTCCGGTCCGCAGTGCCTTGTGGAAGATCCATCGAACCAATTCATCTACACAGCCAACCAGTACGACTCGTCGGTGACGGGACGCGTGGTAGACCCGAACTCCGGTGTGCTGAACGACTTGCGCGTGGCCAGCAGCTACGCACTGCAGGGACCGGCATCGTGGTGCCTGGTGGATGGACGCACCAACTAATGCCTTGTCCGTCTCCCGGAACGTCGGTCGATCCGCAATGCGACCGGCTGCCGCTTCGGGAGCGCGGATGCATTGAGATGCGAGGCGCGAATTGTGAGCACCTCGATATAAGAGAAAACAGCCGTTTTGTGAGGACCCGGCACCGGGCCGCCAGCGAAAGATGCGCATGAAGTTCAACAAATCGAGCCAGCTTGTGCTGGTCTCCGCAGCCAGCCTACTGGCAGCCACCCTGGTCACCGCCTGCTCTCAACTGACGGAAACTCTCACCGTGGATTTTGTGTATGTTGTCAGCAGCAAGGCGGCAGGAGCGAATAACTACGGCAACATTGACGTCTTTGAGATCAACTCCGAGTCAGGCGCCATGCGCCAGATTCCATCATCGCCATTCCCCTCGGGTGGGCGCAATCCTGTGGCTGAAGTGGTTTCGACCGACTACGGAAGCCTGTTCGTGGCAAACCAGTACGACAATACGATCACGCAGTTCACAATCGGTTCGGATGGAAAGCTGTATCCGTTCACAACGGTGAATACGCCGGGGATTTACCCGGTGGCGATGGCCATCAACAAGTCGAACCTGTTTGTGGCGGATACCTTTGAGCCGCTGTCGACCTGTTCGACTTCGACACCGTGCCCAGGCTCGATCGGGGTGTTTCCGCTGACGGCGGCGACCAGTACGGCGCCGGTAACGATGGGCTCCCCGGCCGTGAATGCGAGCGTGAACGGCACTTACTGGCCGCTGGCGCTGACTGGCGCGCAAGCCAGCGATGTGATCGTTCCCACGGGAGTGACCGCGGTGACGCCGAGCGTAAGCGGGGCGACGGGCGGGACGTTTGTTTTTGTTTCCGGCTATGACTCCTCGGTGTCGCCCAGTGTTGGCTATGTCTTCGGGTTCTCGGTGGGCTCCAATGGCGTGCTGACGCCGTTGAGCGGCGGAATCGGCGGCAGCAACGCCTTCTTGGCCGGCGTCCAGCCATCGGCAATCGCAGCCGATCCGACAGGATCCTACGTTTACGTGACGGACTACGCGAAGGCCGAAGTGCTGGGATTTGCGGTGACGACGAGCGGTGCCTCTGCCGGCAACCTAACGGCGCTGACCAGCGGCAACGGCGGCAGCAATGCATTCTCGGCAGGCAACCAGCCCACCGCCATCGTCTTCAATCCCTCTTATCCTTTCGCGTACGTTACCAACTCGCTTGATTCGACGGTGATGGCGTACTCGGTAAGCGGTGGAAAGCTTACAACGATCGCGGAATACGCCACGGGAATTCAACCGGTGGCAATGGGAATCGACCCTTCGACAAATCGCTTTCTTTACACCGTGAATTTTCTGGGCAACAACGTCTCCGGTTTCGCGTTAAGCCCGGCAGACGGAACGCTTCTTATTTCGCAAGGCTCTCCCTTTGCAGCGAGCGCGCAGCCAGTGGCGGTGGCGGCCATTCCGCACAACGGCACCGGCGGCGGCGTGCAGCCGCAGTAACTCACGCCTGCTCCGCGATAGCGTGAGCCGGTAGTCAACCCCCATAGGCGCTTTTACAATGGCTATGGGCAAACTTAACCAGTTTTATCCGGGGCATGTGCACTTGTGGCCCGCAATGAAGGAAGCGCATGAAGTTCAGTAAAGTAAGCCAGCTTGGTCTGGTATCAACGCTCGGCCTGCTGGTGGCCACATTGCTTTCCGGCTGCATGATCGTGACGATCGATTATGTGTATGTGGCCTGCTCGTCGGGATCGGGCGCGGGCAGCGCCGGACAGATCCAGGTTTTTGCCGCCGACGCCGAGTCCGGCGCGCTCCGCATGGTGGATACGACAGTGCCGTCGGGTGGTACGCAGCCCGTCGCGCTGGCCACGACCGCCGATTACGAGAACCTGTACGCGGCTAACGCCGGCAACAATTCCCTGGTTCATTTCGCCATTGCCGGGGACGGCTCGCTCACGCAAAAGGATTCGGTGACGCTGCCCTTCACTCCGACTTCGGTAGCGGTAAACCTGGCCGGAACCTACCTGTACGTGGTTGGCGGAAACAACCCCGGCGAGCTGGCCGTTTATTCGCTGTCGTCGGGAACCATCGGTTCCCTGTCGGCTACCGAGACACTCACCGTTCCCGGCTTCACAACCGATCTGATTGCGGCGACGGGCGTGACGGTGCTGAACAACGGCACCGGTGTGTTCGTTGCGGCGTATGACCAGTCGGCCTACAATCCCGGCGGCTCGGTGACGAGCAGCGCCAATCCGGGATGGGTCTTTGGATATGCCGTGGGCTCAAACGGTGCGCTGACGCCGACCAATGGCAGCCCTTACCAGGCGGGCGTAAAGCCGAGCGCGCTGACGGCCGACCCGACCAACCGCTTTCTTTATGCGACCGACTTCGCCTCGAACCAGCTGATCGGCTATACGATCGAAAGCGGGAACACTCTGGAGTTCATGGTGGCTGGGCCGTTCAAGACCGGAAACGAGCCGAGCTCACTGGCCATCGACCCGCGCGGAATCTATATCTACGTCGCCAATTCGTTGTCTTCAACGCTGTCGGCCTACAGCATCTCGGCGCCCACGGGAACGCCGTCCACAGTAATTGCCGCCACAGGATCGGCGAACAATCAAACCGATTCCCAGCCGGTGTCGCTGATCATCGATCCATCGCTCGGCCGGTACGTGTATACGGCGAATTATCTGGGCAACTCGATCTCAGGATTCCGGCTAAACCCGAACACGGGCGCACTGACCACGACGCTGGCCACGCCCTATCCGACGGGAGCAAACCCGACGGCTCTGGTGGCGATCCCGCACGGCAACCACGCGGTGCAAGAGGTTACTCCGTAACAGCGTGAAAAACTAACCACAAAAGCCCAGCCGCAAGGCTGGGCTTTTTGCTGCCATCGACACGGCCACGCGAACCGCGAGAAGTTTTTCGCGCAGCTAGCAACCAGCGCAGGGCAGGAGCGGCTACACTCAAAAGCGATGGAGCCGCACGCTACAACCCGTGTGAGCCTGACGGCGCTGCTGGGCACGCCGGTAACGGATGTGCAGGGACAGTTGCGCGGCCGGCTCAAGGACATTGCCGTGACCACCGGACCGGATGGCGGCCGGGTAGCCGGGCTGGTGCTAAAGACGCGCGAGGGGCTGGCCATTGTGCCTTCGCAGGAAGTGATGGAGACGCCGGCCGGGACCCTCGAGCTGCGCTCGCCGGCGGTGCTGACGCCGCTTAGAGAGGACGGCAGCTATCTTTACCTGCAGCAGGACCTGGTCGACCGGCAGATCATCGACATTCACGGACGCAAGGTGGTGCGCGTAAACGACGTGGATCTCGAGTGGCTGGGACAGGGCGCAGCGCACCTGCTGCGCGTAGCCGAGGTCGAGGTTGGGTTGCGCGGGGCGTTTCGCCGGATCTTCAAAGGCGTGCTGCCGCGGGCGCGGTTGGAAGCGGTCTCGCGGAGGCTCTCCGCGAAGGCGATTCCCTGGCAGTTTGTGGACGTGATCGAGCCCGACCCCGCGCGACGCGTAAAACTGCGCATCGAGCACGAGCGGCTCGCCGAGATTCACCCCTCGGAACTGGCGGACATTCTGGAAGACCTGGCGCCGGCCGAGCGCGAGGCGATCTTCACTTCGCTCGACGAGGAAATGGCCGCCGAGACGCTCGAAGAGGTCGATCCCAAGCTGCAGAAATCGCTGCTCCAGAAGCTTGACGAGGAGCGCATCGCCGACATCGTGGAAGAGATGGACCCGGGCGCGGCGGCCGATTTGTTGGCCGAACTGCCCGAAGACCAGTCCGACGCCATCCTTGAGGAAATGGATCCAGAGGAGCGCCAGGAGGTCGAGGAGCTGCTGGAGTTCGACGAGAACTCGGCGGCCGGAGTGATGACTACCGTGTTTGTTCAGGTGGGCGCCGAGGCGACCGTAGGCCAGGCAGTGCAGGCGCTGCGCACCTTCGACGGCGACCCGGAGAGCATCACAGAGGTCTACCTGCTGGACGAAAAGCACGTATTGTGCGGGGCGGTGCCGCTGGCGCGCCTGGTAATGGCACAGCCGGAGACCAAGCTGAGAGTGCTGGCTGAGCCGCGCGTTCTCTCCTGCCCCGTGAAAACAAATCAAAACGAAGTAGCCGAGATCTTCGACAAATACAACCTGCACGCGCTGCCGGTCGTGGATGCGCAGGGCCGGATGGTAGGCGCAGTGCAGGCCGAGAAAGTGATCAGCTTTTTGCGGGAGAAGCTGTAGCTGCAGCGGATCAGATGAAAGCCGGCCTGCTGCGCGGCACGCTGAATTTTGCGTGCCGGTTCAGCAACCGGCGCTAGCTGGATGCGCCTGGCATCGGCACTGCGCCCCTGGGGCCGCCCACGGCAAAGACTCTCGGCACGCGATCGTCTGCGGCGGGCAGCGGCGGAAACGCGACGTGCGGCTCGGTCTGGTACCAGAATGCAGTTGAATAGAAGCTGTCGGAACGGTTATTGGCCGTGCCGTGCTCGATGGTGACGCGGATCGACTTCTCGAAGGCGATTGGGCTCTCGAGATGCCAGCGATAGAGGCAGTAACGGCCGCCGATTCGCTCCGGATCGATGATGGAAGGCGCGCCCTGGTGCGGATTGGCAAAGGGTTGGCCGCCAAAGTCCCAGGCGCCGTTGTAATAGTCCTCCGTGCCGGTGCCGTTGAGGGTGGGCAGCGCATCGCCGTCGATGAAGATCATGTCGTCTCCTTCGCCGAACCAGCCGTTTTCGTTCTGCACGACTGCCTGCATCACGCCGAGGAAGTGGCCGCGGCCTTCCGCTTCGAGGAACACATAATTATCGCGGCCGTCGAGATTCTTTCCATTGCTTTCGACAGCCCGGCAGGGAGCGGCCTGGCGGTATTGCGCGTGAAAGCGTCCCAAATCGCCGGGCAGTGCGGACAGCGAGACGTAGTCGACGGCGTAGTAGAGGCTGCGCACCGGGGTAGTGCCCTCGTTGGAGACAGTTATGCGGGCTGCGCTCGCGAACGGCATGGTGAAGTACGCGTTCAGGGCCTTGATAGGCGCAACCACGGTGAGCGCCGACTGATACACGAAGTACTCGCCCAGACCGAGGCCGAAGAAGTCGCCAATGGGGACTTCGACCGAGGGCGACGACTCGCCGTCCCACCAGGCGCGCAGGACCAGGTTCTTGAGGTGCATCGGATCGGGTGAATTGATGGTGAACCAGATGTGCGTGACCACGCCGGCGCCGTTGGTGTCGAGGATCGTGGCCGACGCGCCCTGCGCTACGGTCACCCAGTCGGCGTTGCCGCCCGTGCGGTCCCAGCTTGAGGAGCGGCGGTTCTTGTACCTGCGCAGGCGGGAGAGCGCGAAGAGTTCTTCAGGCGCGGCAGCTTCGACCGGTGGCGCGGCCTGGGCCGGCGTAGCACCCATGCCGAGGAACGCTGCGGCAGGAAGCGACGAGGCAATGGTGCCCAGTAGCCGGCGACGCGAACCAAAACTGGTATCGACAGGATGCATTGGAAGATTCCTCCGAAAGATGAAAAGGACGAAAGGGTATTTTAATCGGGCCGGGAGAGCATCATTTAGAGCAGAAATTTTCGCGGTCGCAGGGTTTTCACCACGGCCTCAGCCTGTTATGGTCAGGGAGGATCGTTTTCCCTCCCGGAAAAACTTCCCCGCACAATGAACCCACCCTAGAACTGCGCAGGAATCGTGACCCATGTGGAAGCGCTGGCGAATCCGGATACTGCTGTTTCTGGCCGTGCTTGGCCCCGGATTTATCACGGCCAATGTCGACAACGATTCCGGCGGCATCTTTACCTACTCGCAGGCCGGCGCGCAGTACGGCTACTCGCTCCTTTGGACCATGATTCCCATCACGATCGCGCTGATCGTGGTGCAGGAGATGTGCTCCCGCATGGGCGTGGTCACCGGCAAGGGCCTAAGCGACCTGATCCGCGAGGAGTTCGGGCTGCGGCTCACCTTCATCCTGATGGTGCTGCTGGTGGTGGTGAACTACACGAACGTGGTGACGGAGTTTATCGGCATCGCCGGCTCCATGCACCTGTTTCACATGGCCAAGTACATCTCCGTGCCCATCTGCGCAGTGCTGGTGTGGGCGCTGGTGCTGCGTGGCGACTACAAGAGCACGGAAAAAGTTTTTCTCGTCGCATCCCTGGTGTACATCGCGTACATTTTCGCAGGCGTGCTTTCTCAACCCAACTGGCATGAGGCTCTCGTGGCCACGGTCACGCTGCCGCACCGCAGCGTGTGGCGTGACAAGTCGTATATCTACATGGCCATTGGCGTGGTGGGCACCACGATTGCACCGTGGATGCAGTTCTACCTGCAGTCGTCAGTGGTGGAAAAGGGCATCGCCGTCAAGGACTATCCGGCTTCGCGGCTGGATGTGATCGTAGGCTGCTTTTTTACGGATTTGATCGCGTGGTTCATCGTGGTGGCCTGTGCGGCCACGCTGTTCGTGCATGGAATGGGGGCCATTCAGGTGGCGGCAGACGCAGCGGAAGCCATGCGCCCGCTGGCCGGCGACTACGCGTTCATCCTGTTCGCTTTCGGGTTGTTCAACGCGTCGCTGTTTGCGGCGTCCATTCTGCCGATTTCGACTGCGTACACGGTTTGCGAAGGCCTGGGCGTGGAATCAGGCGTGGACAAGAGCTTCCGCGAGGCTCCGTTTTTCTACTGGCTGTACACGCTGCTGATCGCCGGGGGCGCGGTGACGGTGCTGCTGCTGCCCGACACGGAACTGGTGAATGTGGCCATCCTGTCGCAAGTGCTCAACGGCGTGCTGCTGCCGGTGATCATCATTCTGATGCTGCTGCTCATCAACCGCAGCGATCTGATGGGTAAGTACAAGAACTCTCGGCTGTGGAACCTAGTGGCGTGGGCCACGAGCATCATCGTGATTGGGATGACGCTGGCGATGCTGTGGGGGATGATGCCGGGGCATTGAGGCAGGGACCAAGAGAGCAAGGCAGCAAGGGAGCAGCAACGATGGCTGTCGTCCTGGGCGCAGCTATTGAGATTCTCAGCCAGCAGCGGCTAGCGGATCCTGAGTGCCGCGGAAAATGATCAGCAGTCGAAACAAAAGCCAAAAGCCAATGCCAAGAGGTGGTGCAAAGGTAATG
>JASIJW010000607.1:0-2810 GCA_030050035.1 Acidobacteriaceae bacterium
GGGTTTACCGTTTCCACAAATGCAGGAAGCCGCATGGCTGCGCCTACGGGCGTGATGGAGTTCAATGAGGACAACCAGCCGCGCCACGGCCATCTGACCGGCGGGGTGACCATGGATTCGGCGACCGAAGGGCGCACCATCCACGGGACATCGCCAACGATGGAACTCGAATTCAGCGCGACGGGCGAACTGCGGCATGCGCACCTGGAACGCGGCGTGGAGTTCAATAGCCGCGATGAAGGCCAGGCGCTTACGAATGGCCAAACCATCGCCGCCGAGACTACGAGAACGTGGCGCTCGCCGGTTGCCGATATCGACTTTCGCACCGTGGGCAAAGGACAGGTTGAGCCTGCGGCGCTGCATGGCGCCGGCGGCGTGACGCTTACCGGCCAAACTCGCCGGGGAAATACTCCGCCGGAATCGACGCGTCTGACTGCGGACGAAGTGAGCGGGCAGTTCGGCCCAAACTCGACGCTGACCTCGATGGCCGGCGTGGGTCACGCTGCGATCGAGCAGACTACCGATACCGGCGCGCGCCAGACAGCAACCGGCGACCGGCTGGATGTTCGTTTTGCCCCTGCGGGCCAGCCGGGAAACAATGCGAGAACAACTGCCCAGGCAGAAGAGGCGCAGATCGAATCGGCCGTACTCGATGGGCACGTCACGTTGCACCAGCAGCCGGCTGCGAAAGCCGGCGCGCAGGAGCCTGTACAGCCGTTGACGGCAACTGCGGGCCATGCTGTGTATGAAAGCGCTGGGGAGTGGCTGCATCTGACCGTGAATCCTCGGGTGGATGATGGCGGCATGGAGCTGACGGCCAACAGGGTTGACGTTTCGCAGGCCTCGGGCGATGCCTTCGCCCACGGAGACATAAAAGCAACCTGGATGGGTGCGGCGCCGACGGGCCAGCAGAGCGTGCCGGGTAGCCTGGCTGGCGGGGATACCGCGCTTGGTGGCCCATTGGGCGGCCGTGGACCGGCGCATGTGATCGCCACCGAAGCCCAGCTTCACCAACCCACCGGAGAAGCCACCTTCCGCGGCCGTGCGCGGCTGTGGCAGGATGCAAACTCTGTTGCCGCTCCAATGATCGTGATTGACCGGCAGAAGCAGACGCTGGTTGCGCGGACCACCAGCTCTGCCGATCCTGTGGTCGCAGTTCTGGTGAGCGCGGGCACACCCGGAGCAGAATCCCGGTCAGCGCCGGCCGGCGATCGCCAGACCGCTCATTCGCCCTCCGTCATCCGCGTGCGCGGCGGCGACCTGTGGTACTCGGGCATCGAGCGCAAGGCAATTATGCGCTCCACGCCGCTTCGCAATGTCATGGCGGAGACGGGCACAGTCCAGTCGCTTTCCGACGAGCTTGACCTGTTCCTCGTTCCGGCTGGCGCCGCGACTGCGCCCGCCGCCGCTGCGCCGGGACAGATTGACCGCATGACGGCAATTGGCAATGTAGTTCTGCTGTCGCAGGGCCGCCGCGGCACTGGCGAGCAGCTTGCCTATAGCAGCCGCACGGGCGATTACGTGCTCACCGGAACACCGTCTGCGCCGCCGAGGATGACGGATCCCGAGCGCGGCGCGGTTACCGGCCGGGCTTTGATTTTCCACACCCGCGATGATAGCGTCAGTATCGAAGGCGGCAATCAGCAGACCATGACGCAAACGACTGCGCCGAGGTAGTTTGGTGCAAGCGAGGTTTGTTGAAAAAACAACCGCGGGTCCTTCGACTCGTTCGCTTTCAGCGAGCTCGCTCAGGATGACAAGCTAAAAACGTTCGCTCAGGATGACAAAGTATTTAGGATGCGAGCTTCTGAGACGCCACATGATGCAGCAGGGCAAGAGAACCTGAATGGAAACACTATTAGCCGAGGGTATCGGCAAGAGCTACAAAGGACGCCAGGTGGTGCGCGGCGTCAGCTTGAAAATTTCCCGCGGCGAAGTCGTTGGCCTGCTCGGTCCTAACGGCGCCGGCAAAACCACTAGTTTTTATATGATCGTTGGCCTGGTTTCGCCAGAGACGGGCCGCGTGATGGTCGACTCCACCGACATTACCCACACGCCGATGTACCTGCGCGCACGTAACTTCGGCATCAGCTACCTGCCGCAGGAGCCTTCGGTTTTTCGCAAGCTCACGGTTGAAGAAAACATTCTCGCGGTGCTTGAAGCCCAGCCGCTTGGCTTCCGGGAGCGGCGCGTGCGCGCCGAGCGGCTCATCCATCAGCTCAATCTCGGCCACATCCGCACTACGCGCGGCTATGCGCTTTCGGGCGGCGAGCGCCGGCGCGTGGAGATCGCGCGGGCACTCTGTATTCAACCGAACTTCATCCTGCTTGACGAACCGTTCAGCGGCATCGACCCGATCGCCGTGCTGGAACTGCAGAAGATCATCTTCGATCTCAAGTCGAGCGGGATCGGCATCCTGATCACCGATCACAACGTGCGCGAAACCCTCAGCGTGACTGACCGCGCTTACATCATCGCCGAGGGCCGCATCTTCCGCGCCGGCACGCCACATGAGCTGGGCAATGACGTTGAGGTTCGCCGCATTTATCTCGGCGAAGGTTTTTCGTTGAGCTGAGGCGAGCTGGGTGCATGGGTTTCCCACCCTTCGCACGATGAGGCTGTGCGAAGGATGGGGCACGGTGTTCCGTGGGGTGTGAATATGAGCGGCTTGGGGATGTCCCTGGCCGCCCCCCCACCCCCTCATCTGAGAGCATCTATCTGATTCCACGGCGCTTATCCGACAGGGCCGTCCGTATCTATTTGAGCCCCAGGGGTTTGTTAACAGCTATTTTGGAATCAGTTGCTTACGG
>JASIJW010000608.1:0-2565 GCA_030050035.1 Acidobacteriaceae bacterium
ATGGCCGAGAGCGGTAAAGATCATGATGATCGACAGGCCGATTAAGCCAACGATGACGTGTGTCGCGTGCAGGCCGACCAGCGAGTAAAAAGTGGTGCCGAAGAGATTGGTGCGGATGGTGAGGCCGTGGTCGAAGATCAGCGAGCGCCACTCCGCGGCCGTGCCCAGTATGAACTTAAGCCCGAGTGCGATCGTCGCCGCCCACCATGCGCCAAAGAGGCGAATGCGGCCGTGCTCGATGGCGCGCTCGGCCAGCCAGATCGTCAGGCTGCTCGAAAGCAGGCACACGGTGTTGAGGATCGGGACTTCGAGGATGCGCGGCGTCGGACCGGAAAGGCTGCGGCCGATGTAATACACATACGCGGCGACGAAGATGGCGAAGATGCCGCACTCGCCGATGATGAGCGAGATCATCGCAACCTTGCCGCGCGAAGGCAGCCGCCATTCTTCGTCGGTAAAAAGAGGAACTGTGCTCATGCTTCGTACTTCCAGTCTGGATCCTGCGGATGCTTGATGTCCCAGAGCGGACGGCGGCTGCGCACCTCGGGCTCGGTGGCAAAGTTATAGGACGGCGGCGGCGAAGGCGTCGCCCATTCGAGCGTCCATGCGTCCCATGGGTCGCTGCCTGCGACCTCGCCGTGGAAATAAGAGTGAACGAGATTCCACACGAAGAGCAGCACGGCGATGGCCTGCACGAATCCGCCGCATGAGATCACCGTGTTCAGGGTCCCCCATCCCCGGTCCGGCCCGTAGGTATAAATCGAGCGGGGCATGCCCAGAAAGCCGACGAAATGCATGGTGTCGAACGTCATGTGGAAGCCGATGACGAACAGCCAGAAGTGCCATTTGCCGATTGTCTCGTTCATCATGCGCCCGGTAGCTTTGGGGTACCAGTAATACAGGCCGGCGAAGATGCACATGACAATCGCGCCGACCAGTACGTAATGGAAGTGCGCAATGACGAAGTAGGAGTTGTGGAGCTGCCAGTCCCAGGGAGCGACAGCGAGCATGACGCCGGTGAGCCCCGCGACGAGAAACTGGAACAGGAATCCGGTGCAGAACAGCATGGGCGTGGCAAAGCGGATATTCCCGCCCCACATGGTGGCGAGCCAGTTGAACATTTTGATGCCGGTGAAGATGGCGACCACCATGGTGGAGAGCGCGAAGAACGTGTTGCCGGCCGCGGTCATGCCGACAGTGAACATGTGATGCGCCCAGACGGTGAGGCTCACGAACGCAATGCCGATTGAAGCGGCCACCATCGCCGGGTAGCCGAAGATGGCCTTGCGCGAGAAGACCGGAATCACTTCATTGGCGATGGCGAAGGCCGGCAGCACCAGAACGTAGACCTCCGGATGGCCGAAGATCCAGAAGAAGTGAATCCACAGCAACGGTGACCCGCCGGCCTGCGCGTCGAAAAAGTGCGAGCCGATAAAACGGTCAAGCACCAGCATGATCTGTGCGGCCGTGAGCGGCGTGATGGTGACGAGCGTGAGCGAACTGACCACGAACATCAGCCAGACAAAGAGCGGCATGCGGAAAAGCGTCATGCCGCGGCAGCGCATGGAGATCGTGGTGGCGATGATGTTGATGGCAGTGCCCAGAGTGCCGAAGCCGCTGACGATAAGCGACAGCGCCCAATAGTCAATGCCATGCCCGGGGTTGAACGGGCTGGTAGTGAGTGGCGCGTAGGCAAACCAGCCTGCATCCGGCGCATTGCCCATGCCGTACAGGCCAAATCCTCCGATAAAGCTGAAGTAGAGCAGCAGGCCGCCAAAGGCTGTGAGCCAGAAGCTGAAGGCGTTCAGGCGCGGGAAGGCCATATCGCGGGCGCCGATCATGAGCGGCACCACGTAATTGCCGAAGCCGAAAAGGATGGGCATTCCGACGAGAAACACCATCGTGGTGCCATGCATGGTGAATATCTCGTTGTACGCTTCCGGAGTGACAAAGTGATTGTTCGGAAACGCCAGCTGGATGCGGATTATCATCGCCTCTGTGCCGCCGACCAGCAGGAAGAATAGCGAGTAGGCAATGTAAAGGATGCCGAGCTTCTTGTGATCGACGGTCGTTACCCAGCTATGCACCCACTCGAAAAACGTGCCCCGCGCGGGATACGCTGCTTCGAGTGAGCCACCAATTGGCACAGTCTGATCTGCCATCGCTGTTCCTTTAGTGCAATGTTGAGAGGTATGCGACCACCTGGTCGATCTGCTGGTCTGTAAGCTGCATTGCCGGCATCAGGCAGCCGTCCTTGAAGCTGCCGGGGTTCTGAATCCATTTGTGCAGATTGTCCGGCGTGTTCGGAACTATGCCAGAGCCGATGGTGTCGCGGCTCATCAGGTGTGTCAGGTCGGGGCCGACAGTCCCCTTGGCAGCCGTCCCACTGATGGTGTGGCAATTCATGCAGGCTTCGGTTTCGAATACGTGCCGTCCGGCCGCAACCGCCGCATCATCTACGGCGGGCTTCTTCTGGTTTTCTACCCATGCAGTGAACTGCTGCGGCGTGTCGACGTAAACACGAATCAGCATCTTGGCGTGCTCGACGCCGCAGAATTGCGCGCA
>JASIJW010000609.1:0-7097 GCA_030050035.1 Acidobacteriaceae bacterium
AGCAGGAGCGACGGCACGGCCACCAGCGTAGTGCACTCGGCAGGAATGCCGTTGCTGAAATCGAGCTTGGGCATGCGCTCCGGGTCGATGAACGAAGTGATGGCGTTGTTCACCAGGTCCACTGCGACCTGCGTCGCTGGAATTGCGAGCAACAGCAGCGTGATGACGAGGCCGACGAAACGAGCCATCACCGGAACGATCGGAAATAGAATGACGGCGATGAACAGGAGCGCCAATATCTGGATGCCCCCGAGAAAGAACTCCTCGCCATGGGCACGCACGAACTCCCGCGCGCGAAAGGCGAGCGTAGGATGGAACCCCGTGCGCAACGCGAGTTGAGCGAAGCCCTTGTCGATGATGTAGTAACCCACGTGCGCGCGCCGGCGTTGCAGGCGCGGATCGCTGGCCGGCAACTGCTCGCCCTCGCGCGCCAGCGCGAGCACAGCCTCGGCCACCTGCGTCTCAGAACAATCGGAGCGACGCGCCACCAGCGCCACGCGCCGGCGATACCGCTCGCGGCTCTCGAAGTCCATCTGCGCAAAGGCTTGCGCTGGGTCCTGGCGGAGCACTGCGTCAAAAACGATGAGCGGCTCGATCAAGTATTCCCAATCGGTATTGGTGACCGCTCGCAAGCTCTTGATCTGCGCCAGGATCACGGAAGGAAACGCCTTCTCGCGCGAGGTGAAAAGCGTAAGCGACGAGTCGAGCAGCGACTCAAGCAGAACGAACTTCAGGAATGAGCTGAGCTCCCACAGCTCATCCACGTGCAGGGGCTCATGCTGCTGCAGATTCTGCACAAATCCGCCGAACGCAGGCCCGTCAAAGGCGCAGTCCGTCGCGTTCAGGTAGGCGCTCGCGATTGCGGCGGCGCGCGGCTCCTCCTGCCGGCCTGGCGCCCGTCCGAGTATAACGACACGCGGAATGCGCGCAAGCGGCCCAGGACGGTCGGCAACCGCAGCCATCGCATTGCGCAGCAGCCGGTGGCTGGCGCCAAGCTCGAGCATAGCCGAACGATAGGCGATCTCGTCCGGATCGGCCGTCACCTCCGGCACTGGATGGCGGGCGAGCGCCGCTTCCAGCCGCCCAAGCTTGCGGCGCGCGGCGCGCACCCGGCCCAGAAATGCGAACCTGTTGATTCCTGCTGCGGGCCGCGGCACCACCTCCCAGCCGCCGGCCGCCTCCGCTGCGCGCTGCAACCGTGCCGGGGCGTCGTTCTCAAAGAACTGCTGCGATTCGAGATTGAATGCGGCTTGCGTCATGAATCCTCAGCGATAACTGGCCGCCTGCATTTCAAACATGGCCGCGTAGCGGCCACCCAGCGCTATAAGCCGATTGTGATTGCCCTCTTCGACAATGTGACCGCCCTCAAGGACTACGATGCGGTCAGCCATGCGCACGGTGGAGAAGCGATGCGAGATGAGGAGGGCCATTTTTCCATACGTGAGCTCGGCAAAGCGCTCGAAGACCTCGAACTCGCTGCGCGCATCGAGCGAGGCCGTGGGCTCATCGAGAATAAGCAGTTGCGCGTCGCGCAGGTAAGCGCGGGCAAGTGCCAGCTTTTGCCACTCCCCGCCGGAAAGATCGACGCCGCCCTCGAAGCGACGGCCCAACATCTGGTCGTAACCGCCGCGCAGCTTGGCGACTACGCCGCTGGCCAGGCTTTTTTCCGCGGCATATTCGATCTCCTCCTGCGAGTGATCGACTTCCACCCGTCCCACGGCGATGTTTTCGCGCGCTGTCATCTCGTAACGCATAAAGTCCTGAAAAATTACGCCGATCTCCGCGTGCAGGCTGGACAGGTCGTACTCGCGCAAATCCACGCCATCGAGAAGGATCTGGCCATCGGTCGGATCGTAGAGGCGCGTTATGAGCTTCACGATCGTCGTTTTGCCCTGGCCGTTTTCGCCGATCAGCGCCACCCGTTCGCCGGGCGTCAGCGTGAAGTTCAGGCTGTGCAGGATGCTGCGCGTGGTTCCGGGATACACGAACGAAACGTTGCGGAACTCGAAGCCGCGCGTGATGGGCCGCGGCGCCGGCAAGCCATTCGGTTTTGACTCGACCCGCGGCTTCATCTCAAAAAACGCCAGCAAATCGGTGAGGAACAGCGCCTGATCGGCCACGCCCGAGGCCGTGGAAAACGCCTGCTGAATGTTGCCCATGGCCTGCATGATGGCCGTGGTGATCAGCGCGAAATCGCCAATTGTGTAGCGGCCCTCAATGGTGCGATAGATGCTGAGGACGTAGGCGGAGTAATAACCGAGCTGGGCGAGTATCGATAGAAGACCGCCCCAGAAGAGCCGTCGCCGGTTCAGCGCTACATTTTCCTCATATATCCGGTACGAGATTTTCTCAAAGCGGCGGGTCAGATAATCGCTCAGGTTGAACAGCCGCAATTCTTTGGCCGCCTCCTTGCTGCCGCCAACCTGGCGCAGGTACTCCATCTTGCGGCGCATGGGCGTCTGACGGAAGTTCTTGGCGTAGGTGAGAAAAGAGAAGTGGCTCTCGCCGAGGAACGCCGGAACGATGCCGACAACAAGCAGAAGCAGAAGCAGCGGTGAATACCAAAGGAGCACCGCGGAGAAGGCAATGGCAGTGACACCCTGCTGGATGAGCCGGCCCATCTGCTGAATCATTGCCAGCCGGTCGGTGGCCTGCACGCGGGCGCGCTCCAGCCGGTCATAGAAGATTGGGTCTTCATAGACGGTGACGTCGAGCGCGGCGGCCTTCCGCATCACCTCTACGCTTACGTGGTGCGTGTAGCGGTCGGCAAGCAGATTATCGAAGTAATCGACCGCACGCGAGAGGATGCCGATGAGAACGGCCAGCACCGCCTCGGCGGCAACCAGATACCAGAAGTACCACGGCAGCGGCCGATGAAAGCCAATGTTATTGATGCCGTTGATGATGTAGCGGCCCGCGATGATTCCGATTACCACCGGCAGGAAGGCGACGACGATGCGGATAGTGATGTTCCAGAAGACGACTGAAGGGCCTGACTCCCACACGAAGTGCAGCACCGGCGGAATATTCTTGAGCGCGCGCAGACGATCGGACCAGGCGCCACTGCCACTCTTGGCAGGCTCTTCAGCTTGCTCCGGTTGCGGCTGCTCCAATCGAGTTTGGTCCGTGGAGGTCTGGTCCGTGGACCCGCCGGAGTCGCCGCTCGGTTCGGGTTGCATGGTTGAGGACATAACTCCCTTGAAATCCGTTGCCGCAACGCGGAAATTCGACAATGACGCAATACGCGCTCAGTTGCAATAAGCAGACTGTCCTTGGCAAAACAGGAAGTTATGTCCTTCAAGTTCGTGATTCCGCTTGCAAACAGACACTCTCAGGCCCTTCGGCGTCTTCGCCCGTCATTGTAGTGCGATGCGCAGCAAAGTAAAGGCGTTGTTTTTCTTAAAGGCAACACGAAGGCCGATCAGGCGGTTCGCTTCTGCGTTTCGGGAACCGCAGGCGTGTACGCTTTGAATCCGGCGGCATCCATGCCGCGCCGCACCTCAGGATTTTTCATGAATGCGTTCCACACAAACCCAGTACGAGCGTTCTCAGCCATCACCATGGTAATACCCACGTCAATGCCGATAACGTCGGAATCGTACCAGTTGGTGAGCGGATTGAATGCATCCACAAAACCGTAGCGGCACCACGCCTGCGGGTAATGATCGTGAATGGTGCGCAGCACGCGCATGGTCGCGGCAGGCAGGAACGGAATGGAGCCGCCGGTCGCAGCCGGAACGACGGTGCCATCGATAGGCCCGGTGGCTGGCGGGCCTCCCCAGATCACGTACCCGTGCGCGGAGTCCGATGCCGTGATGCCCCACAAGTCGTCACTATAGTCAGGAAATTTCTCCTTCAGCGAAATGCAGAACAGCCGGTGCACGTCGGTGGCGATGACTGAGTTTTGAAAATAGTCGGCATACTGGTCGCGCCTGTTGCGGAAATCGAACCACGCCTGCGAAAACTGGTGGATGAACAACGGCGCGAACGAGCCGATGTAGCGCAGGCCGTCGTATTCAAAAACCGTGCGCTTCCATGCAAACCAAGTCCCTTTGTTTAGCGGGTGCGTCAAGGAGCCCATGCCCAGCAGGTAAATCATCATCAACTCGCTGTAATAATCCCAGCGCGAGGAGATGAAGCCCATTTCCGGCGTCCACCCCAACGAGAGCAGTGAGGTGTCTTCCGAAAGCCACGACCAATCCACGCGATCGAAGATAGCGTGCGCCAGCTCGACGATGTCCCTGTCCTGGGCGAAATACTGCTTGCAGGTGAGCACGCCGCAAAGCAGGATCGCTGTATCGATCGATGAGACTTCGGAGTCCCACATCCGCTCGCCGGTATTGATGTTGGCAAAGTGGAAGAAAAATCCGCGGTGCGTCGGCAGCTTGTGCCATAGAAACGAAAGCGTCTGCACCACGCGCAGCCGGGCGTCGGCATTCGAGACGAAGCCGCGTTGGTGGGCGATGCAGATCGCCGTAAGGCCGAATCCCGTCGAGGCGATGCTGGCCGCCGTGCTCGTGTCCTTAGTGCGGACGTTGCAGCGGTCCTTGATCAAACCCGTCTGCGGATTCCCCTGCTCCCAGAAAAAAAGGAATGCAGCCTGTTCAATCTGGTTGAGCACGTCATCGTCTTCAGGGGTAAGGGACGTGGGCTGGGGCATCGGCGCGGGCCCCGCGGGAGTTGCTCCTTGCAGCGCCGCGGACGTCAAGAATGGCGACGGTCGCGTATGCGCCAGCGGAAGCGCCAGCGACATTGCCGCCATCTGCTGCAGCACGCTGCGGCGGGAGCACACGCGCCCCTGCAGCGCGGTGGCGATCTGTTCGCGCGGCGGCCATTTCATCGCGTCGGTTCGAGTTGCTCCCCTGGAGTCATTTCCCTCGACTTGCTCCCTGATGTAATGATCGTAGTAGCGGGTATGCGTGCATGCGGCCCACTACCGAAGAACCAATCGGCCGGCGAATCTCAGCATAAGGCATAAGCCCGAAGCAGGGTGAGGACCGGCAGTCGTCTGATTAGATGCCGAACCTCAAGCGTCCGTAATCCGGACGGACAGCAAATTCTCCCCGGCCCGCGTCCAAGCAAACGAACAGGCGCGAAGAACTTGACGCACAAAGGTACCACCCTTTCGATCGTGATTGCCGTTGTGGTGGCAGCCGCAGTGGCCGCGCTGATGGTGCGCCTCTTCCGCTGGAAGCCGGGGCTCACCACCATTCAGGGCGCCGTGATCCGCAGTTCACAGGATCCGCCCAAGCAGCAACCCCTCGCCGGCGTCACCGTCACAGCCTCCCGCGGGGTGGTTTCGACCAGCACGCAATCGGACGCTTCCGGCTACTTCCGCATCACGTTCCCTGAGGTGATCTGGCCCGGCCAGAGCGTCAGGCTGAGCTTTCGTCAGCCCGATTTTCGCCCGCTCGACATGAACCTTGCGATGGAGTTCCGCTCCACCTCGCGGCGGCTGATCGTCGCCGCCATGGTGCCGCGCGTCACGGAGGTGAAAGCCGTCTCCATCGCGCCGGCGCAAGTAATCAACAACATCCGCATTCGCTACACGGTGAACACCGAAAACGAAGAGGACATCGGTAGCGCGGTGAAAACCTTCACGGTAGTGAACCAGGGCGACATACCATGCCGGCGGCAGGGGCCATGCTCGCCCGATGGCAACTGGAAGGCGGCTACATCCTCGGTTACGCTCGATGCCGGCCCGGACAACGAGTTTCGCAACGTGCGCGCCTCATGCATCGCCGGACCGTGCCCGTTCACGCGCATCCAGACTCACGCTGCCGCCGATGGCGGCCGCATGATCGTCGCTACGGCGATGGACTGGTCCGATACGGCAACGTTCCTGCTCGAAGCTGAGGTCTTTCACACCAGCATCGGATCAAATGTGCGCCAATCCTACCCCGTGATCTTCGACCGCACCCTTAGCTTCACGCTGCCCACCGATCAGGAAGGCGTTTCCATCCAGGCCGAGATCAACGGAACGCCCATGGTCTTTCCGCTCGGCGGTTCCGTGTATCTTTCCTGGGCCAACTGTACCGTTCGCACGAATTCCGGCAGCGAAAAATCGACCGTATACCAGTGCGAGCTGAAGCCGGGATTCAAATTCTAGCTTCTGCCCCCAACGGTGGGAAGGGGCCTACCCCACTGCCTGCACACTTCCCTTCCCGATCAGTTCCTCCACGCGATCCACCCATCCGCGATCGGCAGCCACGTTCATCCCTTCCGGCTCCAGGATAACCGCGTACTCATTCTTCTTTTCGAGGTGCAGCATTACCTTGCCCGGTCCTGGCGCGGCTTCGAACGCGCTCTTGAGCGCGGCAAACATTTCTTCCGTCGCCCGGTCGAGATTGATGCGGAGCCGCACGCCGTCTGGTAGTTTCACCTTCACATCATCAAGCGCCTGCACGCTGCCGATGGAAATCTTCGGCGCAGAATCCTCTTCGCCCATCAGCGTGCCCCGGATCAACACCGGCGCCTCGATCTTGAGGCTTGCCTGCAGCCGCTCGTAATCGCGCGAAAAGCAAATGAGGTCGATCTTCCCGGTTGCATCTTCCAGCGCAGCTTGCGCATAGAGTTTCTGGTCGCGCTTGCTCTTCTGCACGCGCAGGCCATGGATTATTCCGGCCACCTGGATTTCGTCGGCGGGGTCGGACTGCGCGCCCCAGCGCCGCTCGGGCGGCTTGCGCTCCAGCGCCTCGGCAACCGAAATCACCCCCGTAAGATTGCGAATCTTGTCGGCATACTTGTCGAGAGGGTGCCCGGAAACAAAGAAACCCAGCACTTCTTTTTCGAACGTCAGCCGCTCGCCTTCTTCCCAGTCAGGTGCGCGCGGCAGATCGTCGGCGTCGCGACCCGGCGCCGGCGTCTCATCGAACAGCCCGAACAATCCACTCTGGCCCTGCGCCGCATCCTTCTGCGCCTTCTGCGCGCGTTCCATCGCCTTGTCCACGGCGGCGAACAGCACACCGCGCTTACCCATCGAATCCAGCGCGCCGGCCTTGATGAGCGATTCGATCACGCGCTTATTCATCACGCGCAGGTCGACCTTCTCGCAGAACTGCCAGAAGTTCTTGAACCCTCCACAGACCTCCGCGCGC
>JASIJW010000610.1:0-6430 GCA_030050035.1 Acidobacteriaceae bacterium
ATCTGATTCCGCTCGACCAGGCGATAGGTGCCGTCGTTCACCAGACGGTCGATCAACATGTCGGAAATTCCCTTGCCGATGTCCACGTTGGTACCGAAGACCGCTTGCGAAGTGGTCATCACGGTTGCGTAATTGAAGTCGAGCACAGCGATGCGGGGACGCTGAGTGGATTGTTGTGCCGGCGATACAACGCTGGCCGAAAGGAATAGAGACGAGAGGAATAGAAACAACATGGGTAGAAGCTTGCGCATGGTCTTCTCCTATCGGCCTAAGAAGGATTCAAGCGTGGACAGTTCTTGTTCCGCGTGATCCATATATTGGTTGGCGGAATCGGGATCTTTTCGGTTGAGAGCCTGACTCGCTTCGTTGATGTCGTTATCAAGTCTGTTCATTGCGGCGAGTATGTCACCTCGCAAGTCGAGGCCCTGTGCCTGCTGCTGTCGCCGAATTGACTCGACCCCGGTTTTATCGGCTTCAGCGCGCGCACTCAGATCGAGCAACCGGTCATGCACTCCCCGAACCTGTTGCGGAGATGGTCCGGCAGGTGCGGCGGACTGCGTCGCGGTAACCGGCGACGCCTGCACGACCGGTGCGGGAACTCGATTTTGATTCATTGAGGTTGGCGCCGCACGCGGTGACTTGGCCGTTTCGGGTATCCGCTGGGCCGGCTCGCTCGACTGCGGTAATATGTCCGGACTCGTTTTCTCAGGGTTCGGTTGCGCCTGGGGAGCGGGTACTGATGCGGCGGCAGATGTCTGCGCAGTAGATGCGGCAGGACTCACTTGCGGCACAGCCTGCATCTCGGCTCCAGGCTTCTGGGCTTGCTGCCCCGCATGAATCGAGAGGAAACGCGGCAGCAGAGCCGCAAGCGCAGCCAGCACGGCCACCGTGACGAAGGAACCCATGGCGATCCACAGGCCGCGATGACTTTTCGGTGCGGCCGGCAGCGGGACCGCCGGTAGAACTGGCGCTGCACTCGACTGTTCCGTCGCAATGGGTTTGGACACCTCTACGGTTGCAACCGCCGCAGCCGGCACAACTGGCTGCTCCAGTTGCCGCAGGCTCCGAACGGCGCTGCGCATTTCATCGGCGGATTGAAAACGCTCTGCCGGCTCCTTCGCCATTGCGCGGAGGATGATCTGGTTCAGCGCCGGCGGGAGTGTGGGGTTGATCTCGATGGGCGGGACAGGCGTCTCTCTCAGGTGCGCGTTGAGAACGCTGAAAGAAGTGTCGGCATGGAATGGACGTCGCCCGGTAAGCATCTCGTACATCGTGACGCCTAGAGAGTAGAGATCCGACCGCGCGTCCGCTGTGCCTCCAAGCACTTGCTCAGGCGACATATAGTAGATCGAGCCCATCGTGGTTCCTGGCCGCGTAAGCTGGAGATTTTCGGTGGACTTCGCGATTCCGAAGTCCATCAGCTTGACCAGCCCATGCGACGTGATCATGATGTTCGCCGGCTTGATGTCGCGATGCGTTACTCCGCGGCTGTGTGCGTAACTTAACGCGGAAAGGACCTGCGCCGCGTAATCAAGCACATTTTCAACCGGAATTTGTTCCGAGCCCGCGAGCTTCTCCAGGGTTACTCCTTCCACGAATTCCATCACCATGACCAACTGGTTCTGGAACTGGAAGGCTGTTCTGAGCTGAGCGATGTTGGGATGTTCCAGAGCTGCGACCGTGCGGATTTCCATCACGAAGCGAGCCGCCAGTTCCGGCTCGGAGGCATAGTCCGGGAGAAGAACCTTCATCGCTTCTTGGCGATCGGAGATGATGTTCCGGACGCGGTACACCTGGCCCATGCCGCCGCTGCCTAGCAGGCTGAGAACTTCGTAGTCGCCTACGCGCTGTCCTTGTTCCAATGCCATGATTCATAACCTCGTCGCGCTGAATCACCGGAAAAAGCAGGAACAGGAAAACGGGAAAAATTAAAACGAAGTATACTCCGATGCCGAATGGGAGGTGCAGTAAATTCTTCTAGATTTCAAGCGGCCTTAAGGCTGGGAAAAGCGCGGTGACGCTCAGCCAGCCGGCGCCGTCGACGAATCAGGAGTGGGAATCAAGTCTGCGAATCAAGTTTGCAGCAACCCGCGCTTCGCGTTAGTTCTCCTTTGCATTCGGGCCGGCTGGAACGTTCGGCGCGGCGGCAGCCGGCGGTTGTACTTGTATGTAGCCTGTAGGAATGTCGAAATGCGAGGGATCGACTGGGGCTGATGAAAAGTTGGATGTGGTGATTTGGGTTTCCATTAGGACGGCGTTGGTGGGCTGCGCCTGAGAACCGCCGGTGGTGTTTTGATTCGCGTTCTGATTCGAAGGCGGATTATTCTTATTTCTCCCGAAACCGCCGAAGCCACCGAGCCGGCTGGAGATCATGGATGCCATCCCGGATTTGGCTGCCTGGCCTGCACTGGGAGCGGCTGAGCCGGAATCTGCGGGCAGGGGCGCCTCTGACGCGGCGGGCAGGGGTTGACCGTTGGCGGTGGTTCCCATGCGCATCACTTGCATGATCGGGACGCCTTGGAGCTTCTGCATCTCGCCGGCCATATCATTGAGGGCCTGTCCGGCGGCGGGATTTTGAGGAAGCATCTTGCTGAAGTCGTAGCCGAGGCCAACAGTGGCGTCGGACATCTTTTCGGCGAAGCGCTTGTAAAAGTCCTGGACCTGCTCATAGCCGGGGATCGAGGGCACCATCCACATGTCGTTGGTGATGGCCATACTACCGGATTGCTGCGTCTGAGTATCCGTGGCGTTCATCGTGAGCGTCAAAATGGATTCGCTGCTCTGGAGTCCGCTGATCTCCTTTTGAACGCCGGTATTGCGGACCTTTGCATCGAAGCTCATTTTGACGTTCTGCGCATCAGGATTGGGGGCCGGCTGCGGCTGTTTGGCGGCCTGTTGCTGCATCTGCGCTCGGGCGTTTTCCATGGCCTGCCTGATCTGCGCGAAGGTCATCACATAATAAGTCTTCTTCTGAATGTCAATATGGGTGACACTTTCCTTGTCGAGATCGATGATCTCAATATTGTCGGGCGAGACGTTGGCAAGGCGATTGTCTTTGAGGTAGATGGTGGAGACGACCGGGTCTCCAACGTGCCGGGCCTGGGAGCTGAAGGCGCCGACGTTTTTCATCATTTGGAGAAGCGAGCCGCCGGTAATCTGAGTGGTTTGCTGATAGGTGTAGTCGCTGGCGTGGAGGGTGGCCGGTAGCGCGAGGACAAACGAGACCACGGCGTACAGTAAGCGGCGGGACATCGGGTAGCCTCCTGATCGGATTTACCGCGATAGATAGAGGAGAAGACGGGAAGGCCGCGATTTGCCCGCAGTCTACGCGGGGGGATAGTGTTCGTCAATGGGGATCTTGTTACACGCTGAGGAATCCGTGTACCGTGTGCGAGAGCTGCGCGTTCCCGTGTTCGCCTTAACCGAGCAAACGAGAATCAGACGAAATCAAAACTGGAGTTGGCTCGTCCCCAGGTACCCATAATCCCTATCGAGCTATGTGAGCTGCGCTCCAGTGAAACCCAACTGCTGTTTGATCTTGTATTTAGACGAGGCTGCACGGATTGCCACCGGGAAACGGCTTATCGGGAGCGATCAAGCGCGGCGAACCCAGACGACTTCATAGGGCTGATCCGCTCTCTAATCGGCACGCAGATTGAGGCGGTTAGACCAAATCTGCTGTAAGCCCCGCCGCTCCCCACGGCGGTGGTACTTCACTCCAGAGAACACAAGTTCGCCACCAATCTGTGCATTCAGCCGGCAAACCTCGCCGGGGCAGCCTTCACCCCGATCCAGGTAGAAGCCGGCACCGATCTTGGCTCGATCGGCGAATAGTGCTTTGAGCGTGGCTCTAAGGGCCGAGAACTAGAAAACGACTTTCGCCGTCAATCCGCGCTTTGACTTATCCCTGGAACGACTCCAAAACTGGCGCGACTTGTCCATCGCCACTTGTGAGTCAGATCGCTGCCGTTTCGTGCAATCTGCCTAATTCCACCTGGTCAGGTAGTCTGGCCGCCGCAAACTCGCGGATAAATTCATTACCAATTCTTCTCCCGATGAGATACACTCTCGTTCAATTCCCCCCACATTCCCATCTGGAGCTTACTATGGCCGCTGTAACGCAACGTAAGAACGGATTCAGCGTCAATGCGTACCAGGGCGACTTCAAGACCCTGCTCGGCTTTAATTTCGCCTCCCAGGCTCAGGCGGCCAATCTCGCCGGCTTCAGCATCCAGGTCCAGCCGCCCGGTAGCCAGTCGTACTACCTCCTTAACGACCTCAGCTTCCCTCCCGCGTCCGGGCCCCACGCAGTTCTCGCCGGCCAGCCCGCACAGTCCAGCGCCAACGTCCCATTCCAAAAGTATCGGTGGGTTCACGTTCCCGGCCAGAGTCATCAAGGCCTTGCGCCAGCCACCGGCCGCTACGCCTATACCGTCACTCCGCGCTTCTTCAACGCCGGCAAACTCACCGCACTCGACCCGTCGCGCAGCGTCTCGGTCACCATCGATGTTGCCCCGTTCGTAAAAGGTCACCTAGCTCTCGGTTTCACCCGCGGCTACATGCAATCGCAGGCCTTCGCTCACCACTTCGGCGATCACACCCCGCTTCAGCCGCCTAACCGCCCCCTCGTCTATAACACCGCCGCAACCGCCGGCTCGAATCAGGCAGGTCAGAGCTTCACCTTTGCCCAGATCTACCAGTGGGCCGGCTCAACCGCCCGCGTCCAGGTTTTCAATGTCCTAAACCAGGTCCTCAACGATCCCAGCCTTTCGCTCAAGATGTTCGCCTACGACCTCGACGAGCCGGACATCGTCACCATCCTCCTCAAGCTCGCTGCTGAGGGCCGCATCCGCCTCATCCTCGACAACGCCGAGCTCCACGTCACGCACACCGTTAAGAACAAAAAGACGGGTGCGGAGAAGACCGTCACGCCACTTGAGGTCCCGTTCGCGCAGCAGTTTCAGCAGCAGGCCAAACCTCCGAACTCCGCGATCGTCCGTGGCCAATTCGCCCGCTACTCCCACGACAAGATCCTCGTTGTCTGTAAAAATGGCAACCCCATCAGCGTTCTCACCGGTTCCACCAACTTCTCTGTCACCGGCCTTTACGTCAACGCCAACCACGTCCTCGTCTTCAACGATCCCACCGTCGCCAAGAAGTACTCTGACGTCTTCGAGGAAAGCTGGAATATTCTCTCCGCGCACTCGAGTAAATCGACCGTCGCCGCCAACGCGTTCGCTACTTCCACCCTCGCCACCACGCCATTCCAGCCGCAATCGAACGGCGTTCCACCCATGACCGTCACCTTCTCTCCCCACACCAAGAACGATGTTCAAACGGTCCTCGGCGCCATTGTCAACCGCATCAAGTCCGAAACGAATGCCCAAAAGGGCAGCGTCCTATTCGCCGTCATGGAAATGGACGACACGAGAAGCGCGAACACGGTCTACAAGGAGCTGAACACCATCCACAGCGAAACATCGCTCTTCAGCTATGGCATATCCGACCGTCCCGACGGTATCTATCTCTACCAGCCCGGCTCCAGCCAGGGCGTCCTCGTCACCGGCAAGCCATCGAACGTCCAGCTTCCGCCACCTTTTGATCAGGTTCCATCCCCGCCCGGCCACGAGATCCACGACAAGTTCGTCGTCTGCGGCTTCAACGGCCCCGATCCGGTTGTCTGGTGCGGCTCTTCCAATCTCGCTGAGGGAGGCGAAGCACAAAATGGCGACAACCTCCTCCAGGTCCACGACCCCGACGTGGCCACAGCCTTCGCCATCGAGGCCCTGCTCCTCATCGACCACTACAACTTCCTCGATCGTTACGCCAAAGCGAAAGAGACCTCCGGCGCTGCAAGCGCACCTCGGCGAGCCACCCCAAAAGCCTCGAAGAGGATCCCGAAACAATCCGCGGTTGCAAGGAGGTCGCCGGCAAAGAAAGCAGCCAGGAAATCCCGAGCCAGACACGCCACTCCAACCCGCAAATCAGCCCCAAAGAAGGCGTCAGGGAGCGCAGCACGGGCAAAAAGGCCCGCAAAGAAATCAGCGACGAAGCTTGAGAAGAAAGCAGCCGCTGGCCGAAAAAAGTAGTTGTATTGCTCTCGAACTCTAACGCGAAACGACAACCACTGATGGAGACAATTCATGGCGAGCAAGAAATCTGCAAACACCCAATCCGGCACCACTCCCCTGCTCGAGAAGCAGCCGCAGTCGAAACAGGCCGCCGCACAATCTGCAGGCGTGTACCTGTCCACCGATAGCAAATGGTCTGACGACTATTGGAACTCGAACAGCCTCCACTGTCGCGAGCGCGAGCTCTTCGGCTGAATTCAGGCGCGGCTGCCTTCCGCCTCCGCGGGCCCATTACGGCCTGCACCCACCGACTTCCGACCGCCACGACGAACTCATCGACCTGCAGAGTAAAGCGCGAA
>JASIJW010000611.1:0-3761 GCA_030050035.1 Acidobacteriaceae bacterium
GTCGGGAAAGCCATGTAATTTATCCGCCAGTGGAGACAACTAAGGGAAGTATCTCCTCTACTCCAGGCGATTATTACGTTACTATAGGTCGGCTTGTGGATTACAAGCGCGCCGATCTGGCTGTTCGCGCATGCACAGAACTAGGTCGAAGGCTGAAGGTTATAGGCGATGGGCCTGAGTACAAGAAACTGCGCCGAATGGCGGGCCCAACAGTCGAGTTTCTCGGCCACGTGAACGATGAGGAAATGCGCGCGAATCTGTCCGGGGCGCGGGCGCTTCTATTTCCCGGAGAAGAAGACTTTGGCATAGTTCCTGTCGAAGCGCAAAGTTTCGGGCGGCCGGTCATCGCGTATGCGTCCGGTGGAGCCCTAGAAACTGTGCGCGGAGCGCTGCCGCGAAGGCCCGCCGTTGAGAACCCAACCGGCGTATTCTTCGCCGAACAGTCGGTATCGTCGCTCACTGAGGCGATACTTCAATTTGAAGCCCAACGGGATCGGTTTTCGCCAGAGGCTATCAGGCAGCATTCGCTTCAATTCGATTCGGCCGTATTCAAGAGCCGCGCTGAAGAATTCTTCCGTTTTGCCGTAAGTGATTTTCGGAGCCGGAACGGGATCGAGTAGAGCGTAACTCAGCGTCGCTTCAAGGCTTCGAGTTCATCCAGCGTTCGCGGCCAGTCGGCGCCGAGCAGCCGCGACAGGCTCCGATCGGCCAGCACCTTTCCGCCGGTCTGACAAACGGCGCAGTAGTTGGTTTCGTTGTCGGCGTAGCGGATACGCTGGATCTTTGCGCCGCAGCGCGGGCAGGGCTGGTTGAAGCGGCCGTGCACGGCCATCTCCGGCCGGAAGGCCGTTACATTCTCCGGGAATTTTTTCCTCGCTTCAGTGGCGAGCCGTTCCATCCAGATGGAGAGAGTTTCGCGCGTGGCGGCGTAGAGGCGCTCCCATTCTTCCGGCTTAAGCTTTTGGGTGAGCGCCACGGGCGAAAGCTTTGCGGCATGAAGGATCTCGTCGGAGTAGGCGTTGCCGATGCCGCTGAGCAGGCGCGGATCAGTGAGGGCGCGCTTGAGCGTGCGGTTCTCGGCCGTTAGAGCCGCTCGAAACGCATCCAGATCCGATGAGAAAAGTTCGATGCCACCCGGGTCCATCTCGTGCAGGCCTTGCTCGCCGCGAACTAGGTGCAGTGAGGCGCGGCGCTTCGATCCGGCTTCGGTGAGCACCAGGCTGCCGTTTGCGAAATCCAGGGCAAGCAGAGTATTGCGGCTAGCGAGTTTGGCCTCAGCCGGTCGCCAGTGCAGACGGCCGGCGATCATCAGATGGATCACCAGCCAGATGTCACCTTCAACTCCAATGGCGATGCGCTTGCCGATGCGGCGCAATGCCGTCACGCTTCGGCCTTCGGCGGCGCTTACCGGCGGGTCCACGGTACGCAGAACGAAGACGCTTGCGAGCCGCACACGCTCCAGTGTTCGGCCGAGGATGCGCGGCTCGAGCGCGGTGAGATAGGCGGTAATGTCGGGCAGTTCGGGCATTGCTCTAAGATTGCTGTTCGAATGCGAAAACCGCAACAGCAAAGCGACGCACCCAGATCGCCCGGTTGCCGAGAGACGGTCCCTGAGCTGAGACTGGAAGGCGATGAGCGGCGCAATCGGTACGGCGATGGGAAGCTGGATCGGCCTGGGTGCGGCGGCCGGACTGGGTCTGGCTGCGGGTAGCTTTGCCTACGCCGCGCGATGGCCCACGTCGCGCTTGTTCGGCGAGGCGCTGATTGCACCGGCGCGGGCGGGCGAACTGGCGCTCACCTTTGATGACGGGCCTAACCCGGCGTGGACGCCGCGGCTGCTGGAGATGCTGGCCGCGCACGAGGTGCACGCTACGTTCTTTCTGCTGGGCAGCTATGCGCAGGCTGAACCGGAGCTGGTGCGGCAGATTGCCGGAGCTGGGCATCTGATCGGGAACCATTCGTGGAGCCATCCTGACCTGGCGCTGGCCAGCCGGTCGCGCATTCACGAAGAGCTGGCGCGGACGCGCGAAACCCTCGAACAGATTACCGGCGCACCTGTGCGGTACTTTCGCCCGCCCTACGGTTCGCGCCGGCCGGCTACGCTGGCTATTGCCCGCGAGCTGGGCTTGACGCCGGTTCTTTGGAATGCAATGACTACAGACTGGAGCGAAAGCTCGGGCGAGCGGATCGCGGAGCGGCTCACGACAAAGATCGCCCGGCTCACTCGCTGCGGCCGAGCGGCCAACATCGTACTGCACGATGGCGGCCATCTCGACAGGCGTGCGTATCGCGCGCCGTCACTGGCGGCGGCACAAATACTCGTCCGCCGCTACCGGCCGACACACCGGTTCGTCACCATCGACACCTGGGAGTGATCCGGCACTGAACGGCAATCCATCGCCGAGATGATCCCGGGCCCAGATAAAGCCGAGGTAGAATAAAAGCAGGATGTTTTTGCATCAGCCCATTCCGGCCCTCCTTTAGCGGCGCCCGCCGCACATACTGTTCGTCTGCCATCTTCACCCTTCCAAGACCAAAAAAGCTGGCGCGTGAGCTTTTCCGCGCCCGATGAGGAGTTATGATCGATCGCCTGGAACAGATGCAGCAGCGCTATAACGAGATGCAGGCACAATTTGCGCTGCCCGAGGTGCTAAACGACCATGAGCGCTACCAGAAAACTGCCAAGGCGCTGCGCGAGATTGAGCCGACGGTGGAGAAATACCGCGAGCTGAAGCAGGCGCGGCAGGGCCTGGCCGATGCACGTCAGATGCTGAACGAAAACGACCCCGACCTGCGCGCGATGGCGCAAGAGGAGATTGCCGCGCTCGAGCCGCGCGCGGCCGCTCTTGAAGAAGAGCTAAAGATTCTGCTGCTGCCCAAGGACCCGAACGACGAGAAAAACGTCATTCTCGAAATCCGCGCCGGCACGGGCGGCGACGAGGCCTCGCTATTTGCCGCCGAGGTCTTTCGCATGTACACGCGCTTTGCAGAGCAGCACCGCTGGAAGGTGGAGGTGCTGTCGCTTTCGGAGTCGGGCGTGGGCGGATACAAGGAAGTGATTGCCATTATCGAAGGCGAGCGCGTTTACTCGCAGCTCAAGTGGGAGAGCGGGGTGCATCGCGTGCAGCGCGTGCCGGCCACGGAGACGCAGGGGCGCGTACATACTTCGGCTGTTACTGTGGCTGTGCTGCCGGAGGCTGAGGAAGTCGATATCAAAATTGAGGCCAAAGACATCCGCATCGATACGTTCTGCTCGTCGGGGCCGGGCGGGCAGTCGGTGAATACTACGTATTCCGCTGTGCGCATTACGCACCTGCCGACGAACACGGTGGTGAGCTGCCAGGACGAAAAATCGCAGATCAAGAACCGCGAGAAGGCGATGCGCGTGCTGCGTTCGCGGCTGTATGAAGTGGAGCAAGAGCGGCAAAATGCGGAACTGGCGGCTACGCGCAAGTCGCAGGTGGGGTCCGGCGACCGCAGCGAGAAGATCCGCACCTATAACTTTCCGCAGAACCGGCTCACCGACCACCGCATCGGCCTCACGCTGCACCAGCTCGACCTGATCATGGAAGGCAGGCTGCAGCCGGTGGTCGATGCGCTCATCGCGCATTACCAGGCCGAGCAGTTGAAATCCGGCGGCGAGCAGGCTGCCTGACGCATGCCCTCGGTTTCCGAGTTCGTGTTTGCCGGGGCCGAGCGTCTGGGGCGCGGACCGCATCCTGACCGCGCGCTGCAGGATGCGGAGCGGCTCATGATGCACG
>JASIJW010000612.1:0-5034 GCA_030050035.1 Acidobacteriaceae bacterium
ACCTTGCGCAGATACGGATGAATGAGCACGTCATAACAGTTCGGGTTCTTGATAAGAACCGATTTACAGGGACATCCATTGAAGAGACGGGATTTTCTTTGCCATTCGATACTAGCTACGCTCGCCGCCGGTGTCGGGGATATGGGCGCTTCCCTAGCTCTCGCCGATCCGATAACTCAGCAGGGCTCGAACGCGCATGTTATGGCTCCTCAGCTTTCGGGTACGACTGCCTTGACTGCCGAAGGCGATCTCGCCGCGCAGATGGTGGAGGGGATACATCGTTTCCTGCTGGCAGAGACTAATCGGCAGGCGACCCATCGCGCGCAGTTGTGGAATCGAGACTACTCTTCGCCTCAACGCTATGCGCAGTCTGTCGATCCCAATAGGGAGCGATTCCGTCAGATTATTGGCGCGGTTGATCCGCGGGTTGCGCCGCAAGCGCCGGAATTATTGACCAGGTTTTCAGAACAACCAGAAATCGCCCAGGCGTCCGGATATAAGGTTTATGCTATCCGCTCGCAAATCTTTGCTCCGGTCACCGCAGATTCCGGTGAAATGTGGGCCACGGGGCTTCTCCTTCAGCCGAACGACAAACCGGTAGCGCGTGTGGTTGCCATTCCCGATGCAGACTGGGCGCCGGAGATGCTCGCCGGCATTGCTCCAGGAGTTCCGAGCCAAGCGCAGTTCGCGCGGCGCCTGGCTGAAAACGGCGCTCAGGTTGTTGTGCCGCTCATCATCGACCGCGATGACAAGTACTCCGGAATCCCGGGCATTGGCATGACCAACATGCCGCATCGTGAGTGGATCTATCGTATGAGCTTTGAGGCGGGAAGACACATCATCGGCTTTGAAGTCCAAAAAGTGCTGGCATTTATTGACTGGTTTGAGAAGGAGAACGAAGCGTCGGCGCTTCCCATTGGAGTTATGGGCTACGGTGAGGGTGGTTTGCTTGCGCTTTACTGCGCTGCACTCGATTCTCGGATCGACGCAACTGCGGTGAGCGGCTATTTTCAGCCCCGCGAGTCACTATGGAAGGAGCCGATTTATCGTGACGTTTGGGGATTGGTTCGCGAATTCGGCGACGCGGAACTGGCCAGTCTGATCGCCCCGCGGGCGTTGATTGTGGAAACAAGCATCGGGCCGCAGATCGCTGGCCCACCAAAAGCCGATGCGGTGCACCAGGACTGCGCATGCCCGAATGGCGTATTGACAACGCCACCCGTCGCAGAAGTAGAGTCGGAAGTCGAGCGAGCCCGCGAATTTTATCGGCGTCTTGGGGTAGAGAAGAACCTTCGGCTTGTCAGCCCGGCAGGGAATTCGAGACTCCCCGGATCTGCGCCGGCGCTTCAGGCGTTTCTTGAATTGCTGGCGAGGCGTCCAGTATCACTGAAGCCGTCGCAGCCAGCGGCAGTGTCGAGCTCCAGCGCCTGTCCACGTCCCATGATGAAGGAGCAGTTCGATCAGCTTGTCGACTTTACCCAGGCAGTCATTCGGAAATCCCCCGACGTACGAAGGGAGTTCTGGCAGAAGGCCGATCCGAGTTCGATCCAATCCTGGAAGAAATCAACGCCTTTCTATCGCGACTATATATGGGAGGAAGTGATAGGCCGGCTGCCGTCACCGACCTTGCCGCTCAATCCGCAAAGTCGCAAGATATACGACACCCCTAGTTTCATCGGTTACGAAGTAATGCTCGATGTGTGGCCGGACGTGTTTGCCTATGGAATACTCTTGCTTCCCAAGGATATGAAGGCTGACGAGCGCCGGCCCGTGGTGGTCTGCCAGCACGGGCTCGAAAGCCGGCCTACCGATGTCACCGAATATGGACCCCAGGATTATGCCTATCATCACTTTGCCGCCAGGCTCGCCGACGAGGGGTTCATTGTTTACGCTCCGCAGAACCCATACATCGGAGGCGACAGCTTCCGGATCATTCAGCGAATGGGCCATCCTCTCAAGCTCTCGCTCTTTTCCTTCATTCTCGGCCAGCACGAACAGACGTTGAAATGGCTCTCGGGACTCCCGTATGTCGACCCGGAACGGATCGGCTTTTACGGACTTTCCTATGGAGGCAAGACGGCTGTCCGGGTACCTCCGCTGCTTGATGGATATTGCCTTTCAATCTGCTCAGGCGACTTCAACGAGTGGGTTTGGAAGACGACGACAGTACTGGCGCCGCAAAGTTACATGCTGTTGAAGGAGTACGACATGTATGAGTTCAACTTCGCCAATACGGTCAACTATGCCGAGCTCGCCGAGTTGATGGCGCCCCGCCCGTTCATGGTCGAGCGCGGCCATCATGACATTGTCAGCATCGACGAGGAGGTTGCTTTCGAATACGCCCGTGTTCGCAGGTTCTATGACCAATTGAATCTGGGCGAGGAGACCGAGATCGAATTCTTCAACGGTCCTCACGAGATTTATGGTCAGGGCACGTTCCAGTTTCTTAAGAAACATTTGAACTGGGCGGGATGAGGGAATCCGGGCGCTGCTCATAACCTGAAACTAATTCGGCTTTTGCAAAACTCTCAGTAAGATGCATTGCCGGCAAATGGCCCAGCGTGTCGACCATCGCATTTGCAATTTAGAGGAGGTTTTATAGACGACACCATGAGCTCCATTTCCTGCGTGGCCCCTGCATCCTCATTGCTCGCGAAGCGAGCCGTTTTCATGAAGAACATTGGGAAGAACATTGGCCGCTGGGTGACGGCCGCGGCCTTATTGTTGCTGGTTCTTATGGAGGTCCAGCTTTTTTTCAGCGTGCGGTGGCAGTCGGTTACCTGGGATGAGGGAGATCATCTCTACGCGGGATATATGTCGCTTATACAGCATGATTACAGTATCAATCCCGAACATCCCCCCATGGCCAAAATGGTGGCGGCTCTTCCGCTTCTGTTCCTTGACCTGAAGACTCCTCCGCGGAGACACATCTACTTCAAAAATGACGCCTTTATGGGCGGCCGCGAATTCCTGTTTGGCAACGGCCCGCAGAATGGCGGAAAGTACACGGCCGATACTCTTCTGTTTCGCGCGCGGATGGCCATCTCCATATTTGCTCTGCTCTTAGCGGCTCTCGTCTTTCTGGCGGGCAGTGAAATGTTCGGGCGCGGGGCAGGCCTTTTGGCTATGACCCTGGTTGTCTTCGAGCCGACTATTCTTACCAACGGTGCGTATGTGACGACGGATGCGGCGGTCTCCTGCATGTTGTTTGCCGCGGTTTACGCCTTTTACCGGTACGTCAAAAAGCCGACGATACTACGGCTGGCGATTGCCGGCGTCACTTCCGGTCTGGCGCTCGCGGCCAAGCACTCCGCCATTCTGCTGCTGCCGATGCTGATCGCGCTGGGGCTTGGAGAATTGGTTCTGCGCTGGAGATCTTCAGCGCGCTCATCGACCACGAAGAGATCATCGGCCGCGAAGCGCTCATTTAGCACACAGCGGCCTTCTATGCGCCGGGAAGGTTTGCGCATGGCCGGCGCGATAAGTGCAATTTCCGTAATCGCCATTGTCGTCCTTTGGGCCTTCTACGGCTTCCACTATGCAATGCGTCCGATCATGCCTACTCTTGCCGAGACGAGCAGCCAATTGCCTCCCTTTGAAGCCGGCGGGATCCACTTCTTCGCCAGGTTCCATCTGCTGCCGGAAAGCTATCTCTTCGGGCTGGTTGACGTGCGTACCGTCAGCAAGGGCGGGCCTGCATTTCTTCTTGGCAAGATCTACTCGCACGGCGTTTGGTTCTACTTTCCGATCGCTCTCGCTATCAAATGCACGCTAGGTGAGGCTATTCTGCTGGCCATCGCAGTTTGGATGGCCGCAAGCGGTAAGATCCGGCAACCACGGGAAGTGTTCTTTCTGCTCTCTCCCGCTGCCGTATACCTGGCTGTGGCCATGACGACACAATTGGACATCGGCATCCGCCACGTGCTGCCCATCTTTGCCTTTCTGCTGGTCTTTGCGGCGGCCGGCGCCGTCAAGCTGGCGCGGAGCAGCCGTGTTGGCGCCATCGCAGTTGCCGTTCTTTTGTTGTGGCACATATGCAGTTCTGTTAGATGTTTTCCGAACTACATGCCTTACGCCAACGAATTGTGGGGCGGACCATCGCAACTTCATCGCTATCTGTCGGATTCGTCGTCCGACTGGGGACAGCAGTTGAAGGCTGTAAAGGCTTATCTCGATGCCAACCATGTGAAACAATGCTGGTTCGCCTACTGGGTGGCCCCGGCGGCTGCGCCGTCGTACTACGGGATTCCTTGTCATCTGCTTCCCACGACCAGTACGGTCGATAAGTTCGACCTGGACGTTCCGCAATCGATCGAGGGACCAGTCCTGATCAGTTACAGCGAGCTGTATGGGCCGGGATTCCTGACCACCGCGCGGGATCCATACAGGTCCTTGATGGACCGCAAGCCTGACGCGGTCATCACGAATGGCGTTGCCGTGTACAACGGAACGTTCCATTTCCCTTTGGCTTCTGCCCTGGAGTATATCTATCGCGCAAAGCGGGCATTCAGGAGCAGGAACCTGCAGGCCACGCTGGCCAATGCCACGGAAGCGGTCAACTTAGCACCTGACGATTTCGATCCCCAACTGGACATGGCGCAGGCACTTCTATGGAGTGGCTTGCCAAATCAGGCGATGGAGCATCTCCATCGGGCGTTCGAGATAAGCAGGACCATGGAGCCTTCTGCCCAACAGGAGGCGATACCCTTTTTGCTGACGTTGATGAAGGAAGCGCGGATGCAGGAATTGCAGGGGAGGAAACCATGACTCTCGGGCACTCCAAGCAACCCAAGGAAATGCCGGCATTGGTTTCCTGCTCCGTAAATAATTCGGCATTAGATCAGGTCTACCGATCCGGCCCCGATTCGTTTCTCCTTCATCGCATCTCCCTCTCACCGGCTATTCCTTGCCGACAAATGGCCCAGGGTGTCGACCACCGCATGAACCTTCGCCCCGTTGCGCCGCTTGACCCCATCCTAGCCAGCGCGCTGCCCCCGACTTCGGTGTCGATTGCAGCGTGTGGCTATCGATCAC
>JASIJW010000613.1:0-2582 GCA_030050035.1 Acidobacteriaceae bacterium
ACGCTCAGGTTAATGTGGAAGGGGATATGTCTCATCCCGGTATGGCTCCCGTCTTTGGAGATGCCAGTGAGACGACCCCAGGCAGCTATCAGACCCACCTCGACTTCAACATGCCCGGTGACTGGGTTGTGCTCTTACATATTCGTCTCGAGAACGGCAGGAAGATCGAACGGCAAATAGACGTGAGGGGAGTTGTGCCCAATTGACGAAAATTCCCGCTGGCTATGCAACGTCCGCAGAGGAGCCCCCTCTCGACGAGGAAGAATTTTTTGAGGATCCGCCGTTTGATTTATTGCATGTTCCTATAGTCGGACGTTTTCTGCGCTGGCGTCATTCGCGTACCTTGCTCCAGATCCCACTGCTGTTCATCAGTATCGTCATGATCCTGCAAGGGCTCCTTGGGCCTTCACTCTCTCCCAAAAACCTCGCCACGGTTCTTACCTGGGTCCATTTCCGAGGGGCCTTGATTCTTGTTTTGCTGTGTGCGGGAAATTTTTTCTGTTTTGCCTGTCCCTTTATGCTGGCACGCAATTTCATGCGTCGCTGGGTCCACCCGCATTTCAACTGGCCGCGTCCGCTGCGCAACAAATGGATTCCTGTCGGACTTTTCGCTTTAATCCTCTTCTCCTATGAGCTGTTCAGCTTGTGGTCTTCTCCGTGGCTGACTGCCTGGATTATCGTCGGGTATTTCGCCCTTGTGCTGATCATCGATGGCCTCTTCAAGCACGCCACCTTCTGCAAATTCATCTGCCCCATCGGACAGTTCAATTTCATTGCTGCAACAGCTTCGCCGCTGGAGGTTGGCGTGCGCGACCATGGGGTCTGCGATTCGTGCCATAGCAAGGACTGTATTCGCGGAACCCGTAAAGCATCTTCCGACCTGGTCATCCTTCAACGCGGCTGTGAACTTGCTTTGTTTCAGCCTGCGAAAGTGGGCAATATGGACTGCACCTTCTGTCTGGATTGCGTGCACGCTTGCCCCCACGACAACGTGGGCATACTTGGCCGCCTGCCGGCTGAAGAATTGATGACCGATGCTCATCGCTCAGGCGTGGGATTCTTCTCGCAGCGCAAGGACATCGGCGCTCTCGCAATCGTCTTCTGCTTTGGCGCGCTGATGAATGCCTTTGGAATGGTCAGTCCGGTGTATGTGGTAGAAGCCTGGCTGGGTCATCTGCTGCATGTCAGCAGCGAGGCCCCCGTCCTGGGTTTGCTGTTCGGTATATTTCTCATTGTTGAGCCAGCGGTTCTGCTTGGGCTGGCTGCATGGTTGACCCGCGCCTGGGCTGGCGTGAAAGACGCATTGCTTCCGCTTATGGTTCGCTATGCCTATTCGCTGGTGCCGATTGGATTCGGCATGTGGCTCGCACACTACGGATTCCACTTTTTTACCGGCCTGTACACGATTGTTCCGGTAACGCAGAATGCTCTGGCTGAGCTGGGCTGGCCTGTTCTTGGCGATCCGCGTTGGACTCTCGTCGGCCTTCCGAAATATGTGGTCGAGCCACTGGAGTTCGGCTTCCTGATACTGGGGTTAGCGGGGTCTCTGTTGGTTGCATGGCGCCTTGCCGAGTTGGATTCTGAACAGCATCCCATCCGCGCATTCACGCCCTGGGCTGTAGTGTGCCTGGTGTTGTTTGTCGCTTCGATTTGGCTGATGACCCAACCGATGGATATGCGCGCCACCATGATGGCCGGATAGATGCAAGCATACACACAGTCATGATCTCCATTGCGATGCCCGAAGTGAATAAACGGTCAGGAAATGCCGTTCCGCGGCTAGCGCTGCTGTTGGCCGTCCTGCTGGTGCTGGGGGCAACCGCGAAGGCGTGGGCGCACATCGGACCGCCGTATCCGATTATGGAGAACCGAAAAATCGGACCGCTCAGTGTAGATGTCTGGAGCAATCCTGATGTCGGTCTCGGAAGTTTCTTCGTTATCATCAACCCGCCGAAGGGAAGCTCGGTTCCCGCCGGCATGAGAGTTCAGGTGGCAGTCCAGCCGGTCAGCGGCCGATTGCCGGAAAAGACATATGATGCCTGGCGTGAGAAGCTTCGTGACCGGGTGGAATTCAAGACGGTCGTTCCGTTCGATAAAGAGGAGACGTGGAGGATTCGCGTTCTGCTCTCGAGCGCACAGGTGACCGGTGAAACTGATGTCGATGTTCCCGTTACTCCTACTTTGCTGGGGCGATTGAATCTTTTGTTGTTTCTTTTGCCGTTTCTCGGTGTCGGCTTTCTCTGGTTTAAGGCGGCAAGCGTAAAACGAAACCGGCGAAAGAAAACGAGGCTGAAGAAAGCTGCTCCGGGCATGTCCCGATAAAAAGTGAAGGCGACGGAGATTGACCAACCTGGAGTGCATATGGCACGAGGGAAGAAGTATTAAACTGGACAGGCGGTCAACCTGCTGAGGCAGATCGAAGTTGCGGTCGCGAACAGGAAGTCGACGGATCAAGCCTGCCGCCATTGAGCGGAAGATCGAGTTCGTGCATATTCGACCCGGCAAGCCCACGCAGAATGCGCATGTGGAGAGCTTTCATGAACGGTTCCGCGAGAGTGCTTGCGGGTAAGCTGGTTCCAGAA
>JASIJW010000614.1:0-9018 GCA_030050035.1 Acidobacteriaceae bacterium
CCTGCGCGCAAGCCTCCGCCAGCGCTGGCTCCCACGCGAAGCCACTTACGTCGTTCACAATCTCCGCGCCCGCGGCCCGCGCGGCCCGCGCTGTGGCGGCCTTGTAGGTATCGACTGACACCACCGCATCCGGCCGAGCGCGCAGAATCCCCTCGAGCACCGGCAGCAGCCGCGCCTGTTCTTCTTCGGCGCTCACCGCAGCATCTGCGCCGCCTGCACGTGAACTTTCCCGCGAACTTACTTGCGAACCGGGCCGCGTGCTTTCGGCTCCAAGATCCAGCAAATCCGCGCCCTCATCCAATAGTTTCAGCCCATGAGCCACGGCAGCTTCAGGGCCAAGAAAAAGCCCGCCGTCGCTGAACGAATCCGGCGTAACGTTCACCACGCCCATTACCAGCGTGCGCCGGCCCAGCTCGAGCGTGCGCGTACGCAGCCGCCATGTTGCCGCTTGTCTCACCATTCCCCTCGATGGTACGACGCCACGCTATGACGTCCGATGGCTAGTGAGCCTGCTACACTCTCGGGCATGAACTTTACGCGCGTGCGTTCTGCGCTGTGGATGGCGGCCGTTGTTCTTTCGCCTCTCGTTTTCGTGGTCCCTGCGACGGCCCCGGCTGAGCATCACGCTCCGCCAGCCAAGCACGCGGGCAACAACGCATTGGCCGACCGTATTAACGCCATTCTCTCTGCGCCTGCGGTCAGCCACGCGCAGTTCGGCATCAGCGTCGTCTTGCTCAGCGGACAATCGCTCTATGGCCTCAACGACGACCGGCTGTTCACGCCTGCCTCGAACGCCAAACTGACCACGACGGCCGCAGCCTTTGCTCTCTTGCCTGTTGACTCCCTCACCTGGACCACTTACGTCGTCGCCGACGGCGACATCGACGCGGGTGGTACGCTGAATGGCGACCTCGTCCTGTTGGGCGTGGGCGACCCCACGTTGAGCGCGCGCGTTTACCCGTATCAGGAGCCCGCAGCACCCGGGCAGAGCACTGCGCCGCCGCCCGCGACTACACCTGGCCAAAGCGCTGCGCCCAATCCGGCCCCCAATCCCATGACTGTCCTCGACCTGCTCGCCCAGCAGGTGGAGCAGGCCGGTGTCCGCACCGTCACCGGCGACGTCATTGGCGACGACAGCTTCTTTGTCGACGAGCCTTACGGGGAGGCGTGGAGCTGGAACGATCTGCAATGGTCCTACGGCGCGCCCATTTCCGCGCTCACGTTTAATGACAACACCGTTCAGCTTTCGCTCGCCGCCGACCCCGCAACCGCCGGCGCAACTGCCGCCACCTGGACGCCGGCCGTTGATTACTTCACGCTCGACAACCGCATGACGATCGCCGCGCCAGGCCAGGCCGCACAGCCCGGCGTGAGCCGCGAGCCCGGCTCCATGCTGGTGCGCACCTGGGGCACCGCGCCCGCCGCCGGCCTGCATGCAGAGCTGGCCGTCGAAGATCCGGCCGAGTTTACCGCCGCCGCATTCAAGACGGCGCTCACCAGCCGCGGCGTTCTGGTTAACGGCGGCGCCGAGTCGCGCCATCTCGTATCGCAGGAGACCGGCAACTTTGTCGGAGAACGCGAACAGCCGCTGCAGTTCACGCCGACCGGCATTACCAGTGTTTCTGCGCCTGTCAACAATCGCCGCGTACTGGCTGCGCACATCTCCGTTCCCGTGGCCGAAGACATCAAGGTGTTGAACAAGACCAGCCAGAACCTGCACGCCGAGCTGCTGCTGCGCCTGCTGGGCAAGCTCGAAGGCACGGCCGGCAGCTTCGAGCAGGGCACGCGCGTGGTGCGGCAATTCCTGGTGAACGCGGGCATCGACGACGGCGACTTTTTCTTCTACGACGGATCCGGCCTTAGCCCCGATGACCGCATCGCGCCGCGCGCGCTGACCAAACTGCTCATCTACGCCGCGCATCAGCCCTGGGGCGAGCAATGGCGCGATACGTTCCCCATTGCCGGCGTAGACGGGACCCTGGAGAGCAGGTTCCGCAACTCGCCGCTGGCTGGCAAAATGTGGGCCAAAACCGGCACGCTGAACGAAACCAGTTGCATCACCGGCTATATGACCGCGGCCAGCGGCCAGACCATAGCCTTTACCGTGATGCTGAACGCGCGCCGCCCCGGCAGCCAGGCCGAATTTCAGGCGCTCGACCAGATTGTGGAGGCGATTGGCGCATCGGAGTGAGCGGCAGCCAAGTCCGCTCGTCGAGACTCTTACATTTGGTCTGCACATTTAACCCCGCATATTTAGCCCTGTATCATTGAGCCAGATGCGCTCTCGCAAATCTTTGTTTCGTGCTGCGCTGCTGACGGGCATGGCTGCGAGCACGATCATGCTAGCCGGATGCAAACCGCTGCCGCCTTCGAAACCCGCTTCAGAGTGGACCGCGCAGGAGGCGCGCGGCGCGGCTGTTTTTCAGGCCAACTGCGCACGCTGCCATCACCCCACAACGACGCATCCGCTCCACGGTCCCGGGCTGCAGGCCATTACTAAAATCAAGTCGATGCCCAGCGGAGCACCGCCCACCGACGAGCGCTTAACCGATAGAATCCTGCATGGCTACGGCATGATGCCCGCCACGCCGCTGACAGACGACCAACTCCAGGACCTGCTGGCCTATCTGCACACACTATGAGCGACCAACCACAAAGCGAGCACCATAACGAGCTGCAAAAGGGACCTGGCGCAGGCGGGTCCGGCGATCACAACGGGCCGCAGGTGCCGGCAGGCGCGCTGTTCCGTTTTCCAGCGCTCGCCGCCATCGGCTTCTACATGCTCATTCTCGCCGGCGTCGTCATCCTTGGGGTGGTCACACGGCATTTTCCGCCGCTCTATCTCCTGTTCCCTGTGCTGTTCATCGCCGCCGGCCTGGGGCTGCTGATGCTCTTGCGCTGGGCGTGGGCGCTCACGCTGGCCGCGGTTGTCATGCTCATTGGCCTTTTTCTTTACCAGTTCTCGCGTACGCACGCGCCCTCGGCGCTGGTGCAGGGTCTGCTCAACCTGGTTTTCTTCCTGTACCTGATGCGGACTGAGGTGCGCGACAATCTGCGCTGAACATCACCAGAGAGTCTGGCGAAGATTCGCGCCGCAAGTGCGTTTATCGCGCTTGATGAGCGCTACTTCAGTGATCGCTACTCCAGCAGCCGGTCTGGGGCTGCATCGGAATCCATCATCAGCCCGATCTGGCTCACGATCGCGGCAATGAACGACCACACCAGCAGAAGAAGCCCCAGGCCCGTGAGAAACAGACCGCCCAGTACGCCGACACCGACGGTGGTGATATTGACATGGAGCACGGTGCCTGAGAATGGATATGCGGCGGACAAGCTCGAAGTGCCATTGCAATAGCCGAGGATCACGCCCAGCCCGATGGCCAGGCAAAGCACGGAGATAATCAGCGGACGGTCTGGTTTCACGTTTGCCTCCCAATGCGGGCTGCGCAGGGTACTGATGACGGCGTCTCCGCAGAGATGTGTGCTTAGATGCGCGTGACGATTCCTTGGTTTTCCGGCCCACGCCTGCCGAGGCACGCAGCCTTTTGGACCGCTCCCGATAGAATGAAACCTGTGATCCACGAGTGGAGCGCATCAAGCGCATCGTTCGATTCGGGGGCCTCGCCCGCGAATCTGGTCCAGATCCAGCCGGCGCGGCGCGTGCCCGCGCCCAAGCCGGAATGGCTGAAGGCCCGTGCGCCGGTGGGTGAGAACTATCACGATCTCAAGCGCCTGGCCCGCTCGCTCGGGCTGCATACCGTGTGCGAAAGCGCGCAGTGCCCCAACATCGGCGAGTGCTGGCAGCACAAGACCGCGACCTTCATGATGCTCGGCAACCTGTGCACGCGGCGCTGCGGTTTTTGTGCGGTGCCAAAAGGCCGGCCCGAGCCGATCGACTTCGACGAGCCGCGGCGGGTCGCAGAGGCAGTGGCTAAGTTGGGGTTGCTCCACGCGGTGGTCACCAGCGTGAACCGTGACGACGATCTGGTAGGCGGCGCGCGCGCATTTGCCATGGTCATCGCGGAGATCCGCCGGCAGGCGCCCGGCTGCCGCGTCGAAGTTCTGATCCCCGACTTTCAGGGCGATCAGGAAGCCATCCGCATTGTTGTAGAAGCACAGCCCGAGATCCTGAATCACAACACCGAGACGGTGCCGCGGCTTTATCGCGTCGTCCGCTCCGGTGCGCGCTACGAGCGTTCTCTTGAGCTACTTCACTACTCCAAGACCCTAAACCGCGAAGCGGTCACCAAGTCCGGCGTCATGGTCGGCCTGGGCGAGGAGACGCACGAGCTGCTCGCCGTCTTCCGCGATCTCGCCGCCGTGGGCTGCGACATCCTGACCATCGGCCAGTACCTGCGCCCTTCGCGCGACCACCTGCCTATGGCGCGCCTCTATACGCCGCGCGAGTTTGCCGAACTGAAGACCGAAGCGCTGAAGATGGGCTTCCGGCACGTGGAGTCCGGGCCGCTGGTGCGCTCGAGCTATCACGCGCACGAGCAGGCGGCGGCGACGGGAATCGTGTAAAAAATAGCGCGTATTTAGACTGCGACAACGCATTTTCAGACCGAGAGTCGGCCTCGGGGGCAGGACAGCTTGAGAAAGCAGCGTTCAGGGTCCTCGGCAACCTCGTCCGAAATAGCGGATTGCGCCCTTGTTCGACCTATAGACAAACGTTTGTTTTATTAGGCATAATGAGTTCTTCAAATCGGGGACAATACGCGATGAATCCAAAGAGGCTGCAATTGTGGATGATGCTGCTTGCACTCTCAGCTTCCGGAGCCCGATGCGCTTCACAGCCCGAGATTCTGGGTCACTACAAAGGCACTCCCTACGAAGACAGCCGCTATCATGGTGGTGCGCAGAAGATCCCGGGCAAGGTGTATTGCGCATACTACGATCGCGGCGGCGAAGGCGTGGCTTACCACGATTCCGACGCCAGGAACAACGGCAGCGGAGCGCTTAACCCGGCCGACGGTTCATACCTGAATGAATTCCGGATGAGCGAAGGCGTAGACATTTCCTACACAAAGATGGACCGCACGCCGCCGATTGACGACACGCAATATAACAGGGTCCAGCCGCCAGGGAACATGTTTTACGTGGGCTGGACAGTGCCTGGGGAGTGGTTCAACATCACCGTAGACGTGAAGCGATCAGGCTGGTACAGCGCGGATCTGCTCTACACCTCCAACCGCGGCGGAACAATCTCGCTCGACGTGAACGGTGAGCCTGCAACCGGACCGTTAAAAATAGAGTCCACCTTCAATCCGCATGATCCTATCGCCTGGCGCCAGTGGCACCACTGGAACATTGCGCCGGGACTCCTGAAGGTAAAGCTTGCCCGCGGTCCCAATAGGCTTACAGTGCACATCCTCACCGAAGGGCAAATGAACCTCGCATACTTCGATTTCAAAAAACTTCATGAGAATCACTAAGCGATGCCGGCGCGGACAGGCGGACGCATACATCCTGACGCATCACTCGCACTATGCGGTGAGGACAACGGTAGCGGATTTGTGAGCACGCAGCAGATGCAGACAAAGGAGAGACCAAAATGGAAATGACGCGCCGGCAATTTGCCCTATCTATCGCAGCCGCCAGCAGTCTGCCTTCCTCCCTGTTCGAACCCACATCCCCGCTAGGCGTTCCGCGCGGCGTGGTTCCCGGCCGAGTCACCTGGGCGCACGATCCGGCAGCCGTGAACTGGGACGGAACAGGGTCATGGTGGGCAGACGCCAACAACAACCAGTCTGCAATTGATGGCATGGTCTCCCGCTCTCTCCGTGGTTTAACGGACCAGAAAAGCGATGAACATGCGTGGAGCGCTATCTTTCACTATTTCAACCACACTCATGGCCGCGGCCACGCCGGATACAAGGCCGGTGAGAAGATCGCCATCAAGGCAAACCTGAACAACACAGTCGATCACGGGACGATCGACCGCCTGAACTCATCGCCCCATTTGATCCTTTCCCTTGTCCGGCAGCTGACCGGTCCGGCAGGAGTGCCGGAGTCCTCGATCACCATCTTCGACTCCAGCCGTTTTATCCCCGGCAATCTTTACGACAAGATTCACCGTGAATTTCCCGGCGTCGTTTTTGTGGACCATATAGGCGGCGATGGGCGAGTGAAGGCCGAGTTCAAACCCAACGCGATCCCTTTCTCGGTTGCAAGCCGTAACGCGAAAGGCCTCGATACCACGGTAGTTGAGGCTGCGTATCTTATCGATGCTGCGTTGCTGAAAGGACATGTGAGTACAGGTGTCACGCTTTGCGCGAAGAATCTCTTCGGTGCGACCAGCATCTACACCGACTGGCACAAAAACGCGCACGACGGATTCCCTCATAACCGGGACGGATCGGCAAGTTACTCCGCTTTCGTAGATTTTTTGGGTCATAAGGATCTTGGCGAGAAAACAATTCTCTTTATCGTCGATGGACTTTATGGAAGCGACAATGCGGATGGTCCGCCACGACTCAAATGGCAGATGGCCCCTTTCCATGATGCCTGGCCAAGCAGCGTCTTCATGTCGATGGACGCAGTGGCGATCGATTCAGTCGGCTTCGATTTTCTGACCTCGGAATGGCCCCATCTCGTAGATATTGCGAATGCCGATAATTATTTGCGCGAGGCTGCTCTGGCCAACGATCCTCCCTCCAAAACCTTCTACGATCCTGAAGGCGACGGCATCCGATGCCGCAGCCTCGGCGTTTGTGAGCATTGGAACAATGGAACTGATAAGAAGTACTCACGCAACCTGGGCAAAGCGCACGGGATCGACCTTTTCCAGGTCAGTTAAGCCGCGAGTCAGTCTAAAAGATGCTTCTGACAAATCGCTGCCGTCGCTGGCGTCTCCTGACAACTGTCCGCCGCTGCTGCCTTTCTCCACAACTTGCCCCACCCGCGCCGCGCCTCGTATCATCCGGGCAAGAGCCTACGCATGAGCGAAACCGAGACCAAGCCCAATCTGCGCGTAAAAGGCCGCCTCATGTCGGCCTCTGAAATTGAACGCACGCTCGTGCGCCTGGCCCACGAAATCGTGGAAAAAAGCAACGGCTGCGAGGACCTGGTGCTGATCGGCATCAAGCGCCGCGGCATTCCGCTGGCTGAGCGGCTGAGCAAGCTTATCGCCACCATCGAAAAGCGCCCTGTCGCCACCGGCTCGCTGGATATCCAGTTTTATCGTGACGATCTGTCTACGGCCGACGTTCGGCCGCTCGTCACAGCCGGCTCTATTGGCTGCGAAGTTGAAGGCCGCGACGTGATTCTCTGCGATGACGTGCTCTACACCGGCCGCACCATCCGCGCCGCGCTCGATGCGCTGTTCGACCACGGCCGCCCGCGTCGCGTACAACTGTGCGTCCTTATCGACCGCGGCCATCGTGAACTGCCCATTGAGGCCACCTATGTCGGCAAGCACGTGCCCACCAGCAGCCGCGAGATCATCGAGGTGAAGTTCCACGAGGTGGACAGCGACGACCAGGTGCTGCTGGTGGAAAAGACGAGCTGACAGCGGGCAGCTTACAGCAGACAGCCAGTTCCGCTGCGGCAAAACGAGTGCAACTGCATCAAATATGGGCCGATCACTGATGACTGTTCTCCGTGAGCTGCGAGCTATCTGCTGTAAGCTGCCCGCTGTAATCTGTCTTTAAGCATGACTTCCGCCGCAAGCCCCGTACGCCGCACGCTGGCCACGCCGCCCGCACCTCAGTCTCCATTTCCATATCATCCCGGCTCGCTGCTCTCGGTTCTTGACCTGACAGTGGGCGAAGTTGGCCGGCTGCTCGCCCGCGCCACTGAGCTTGAGCAGATGGACCCGCTGGTCCGCGACCGCATCCTGCTCAAGCGCCGTCTCGCCCTGCTCTTTTACGAGTCATCGACGAGAACAAGGACGAGCTTCGAGCTTGCCGCGAAAGCCCTGGGCGCCGATACTACGCTGGTCTCGAGTCTCAGCTCCAGCATCGAGAAAGGCGAGTCGCTAAAAGACACCGGCCTCACGCTGCGCGCGCTCGGCGCCGAAGCCATCATCCTGCGCCACAACTCCTCGGGCGCCGCATGGCTGCTTGAAGCAAGCACCCGCCTGCCGGTCATCAACGCCGGCGACGGCATACACGAGCACCCCACGCAGGCTCTGCTCGACCTGCGCACCATCCTCACCCACTTCGATCTCAAGGCCAAATCCTGTCATCCTGAGCGACGCGAAGGATCTGCGGTTATCGGCGGAGCTGGCCCTACGACTCTCGCCGGCTTCACTCTCGCCATCGTGGGCGACATTCTGCACAGCCGCGTCGCTCGCTCCAATATGCTGCTGTTGCCGCGCCTGGGCGCGCGTGTGTTGCTCTGCGGCCCAAAGGAACTGTTACCGCAGCAGGCAGCAAACTCCGGCCACGGCATCGAAATAGAGCGCGATTTCGACACCGCTCTCGCCCAATCCCAGGCCGTCATGATGCTTCGCATTCAGGCCGAACGCCTCGCCGGACTGGAGCTCGACCTTGACGAATACAAGTCGAAGTACCAGCTCACCGGCCAGCGCCTGGCAGCGCACGCACCCACCGCGCTCGTTATGCACCCCGGCCCCATCATCCGCGGCATGGAGATCACTGCCGGCGTCGCCGATGGGCCGCAGTCGGCCATTCTCGAACAAGTCACGCACGGCCTCGCCATCCGCATGGCGGTAATTGAACGCGCCCTCACTGCGGCGCCGAGCGGAGGCCGCGCATGAAGCCGATCATTATTCGCAACGGTCACCTGATCGACCCCGCAGCAGGCGTGGACGCTGCGAAAGACGTCCTGCTCAAAGATGGCCGCGTGGCCGAAATCGCCTCGCCCGGCAAATTGAAACACGTTGAAGACGCCGAGGTCCTCGACGCCGCGGGCCTCATCGTCGCGCCCGGTCTCATCGACATTCACGTCCATCTGCGCGAGCCCGGCCAGACTTACAAGGAAACCATCGCCACCGGCACCGCAGCCGCGGCAGCCGGCGGGTTCACTTCCGTGGCGGCCATGCCAAACACCGTG
>JASIJW010000615.1:0-4255 GCA_030050035.1 Acidobacteriaceae bacterium
CGGCGAGTTGGATGCGCAGAAGGGCACGGTGGTTCGGCCGCGCAAGCTGGGCGTGCTGCGCCAGGAGCAGTTCGCCTTCGATGCCTACCGGGTGATCGACACGGTGATCATGGGCAACAAGCCGCTGTGGGCGGCGCTCGAGGAGCGCGACCACATCTACGAGAAGCCAGAAATGACCGACGCGGATGGCATGCGGCTGGGCGAGCTCGAAGGGATCATCGGCGACGAGGATGGGTACACGGCCGAGGCCGATGCAGCGGTGCTGCTGGATGGGCTGGATATTCCCGAACCGCTGCACGAGCGCAAGATGGGCGAGCTGCAAGGCGGCCAGAAGGTGCGGGTGCTGCTGGCGCAGGCGCTGTTCGGCAAGCCCGAGGCGCTGATGCTGGACGAGCCGACGAACTATCTCGACCTTGAATCGATCCACTGGCTGCAGGATTTTTTGACCGACTATGACGGCACGCTTGTCGTGATCTCGCACGACCGGCACTTTTTGAACAGCGTGACCACGCACACGGCCGATATCGATTACCAGACGATCATTACCTACACGGGCGGGTATGACGATATGGTGATGGCGAAGACGCAGATCCGGTCGCGGCTTGAATCCGAGAACGCGCAGCGCGAGAAGAAGATTGCGCAGTTGAACGAGTTTATTGCGCGGTTCGCGGCGGGCACGCGGTCGAGCCAGGTGACGAGCCGGCGCAAGGAAGTGGAGCGGCTGCAGACGAACGAACTGGCACGGTCGAATATTCAGCGGCCGTATATCCGCTTTGACCAGGTGAGGCCGAGCGGCAAGCATGTGCTGGAGTTCAAGCACCTGACGAAGTTGTATGACGACCTGAAGGTGCTGGATGGGTTCAGCGCGAATGTGCTGCGCGGCGAGAAGGTCTGCCTGATGGGCCGCAACGGCGCGGGCAAGACGACGCTGCTCAAGAGCCTGCTGGCGAATTATCCGGGGCTGGCGGATAAGGAATTCACGCTCGATTCGGGGTCGGTGTTCTGGGGACACGAAGCGCAGGTGGGGTATTTCCCGCAGGACGTGGGATCGACGATTGAGCACGGGCTGACGGTGGCCGAGTGGCTGCACCGCTGGGACCCGAAGGCGACGGTCGAAGAGATTCGCGGAATCCTGGGACAGATGCTGTTCAGCGGCGAGGAAGGCGCGAAGCCGACCAAGGCGCTCTCAGGCGGCGAACAGGCTCGGCTGGCGTTTTGCAAGCTGATCCTAACCAAGCCGAACATTCTGATCTTCGACGAGCCGACGAACCACCTTGATCTGGAATCGATCAACGCGCTGAATATTGCGCTGCAGCGGTACGAGGGAACGGTGCTGCTGGTGACACACGATCATGACTTGATCGATGAAGTGGCGACGCGGCTTTGGGTGTTCGATCACGGCGAGATCGAGGACTTCCAAGGGCCGTATGCGGAGTGGAAGGGGAAGCATAGCTGAGGCTAGCAAGTTAGCGTGCGCTGGGCGCGCACGTAGCGAGTTGGCAGGTTAGCGGGTTTTGTGGCGGGGGTGCCGCGGAGATTTAGCCGCGTGAATCGGCATGACAAATGCCAAGACAGCCGCGGATTCTTCGGCTGCGCCTCAGGATGACAACCCGGGGTGGTGAGTCCCGCTCCTATTGGCCGGCGCTCTTCACCCTCACTACAGTGATCTTCTCGAAGCCTTCTTCGAATACTGGCGGCTTGAGTTTTTCAGCCATCTTGCGCATGACCTCTTCGCTGACGCTGCGGTCGCGGGAGCGATTGCGCTGCAGGCAGACTTCAAGTGGTACATCAAAAAAGACGGCCTGCACCTCGTAACCAAAGCTCTTAGCCATTTTGATCCACTGGCGGCGCTCGTGGATGGACAAGTTGGTTGCGTCCACGTAGTTCATGGGCATTTTGGCGATGAGGCGGGCGCGCAGGAGCGAGCGCAGCGTGGAGAAGACGAGTCCCTGGTAGCGCTGCTCTTCTACGTCGTCGAAGAGGATGTTGCGCAAGAGGTCGCTTGAAAGCGGTGTGATGCCGCGGCGGCCGAACCAGGTGGTTTTGCCGGAGCCGGGCAGGCCGATGGCCAGCACCACGAATCCCTTGGGCGCATTGGGCGAGCGCTGGACCCCGGGCGGAGCCTGAGTTGGCGTTTCGGGCTGGGTTTCGACCTCGAGACGGCCGGAGCCGCGCTGATCATTCCAATCCGTACGTCCGGGCCAGTCGGTGCGGGCGGACTGAGGCGCGCGCTGCTGCGGTTGCGCGGGACGGTCGTGACGGTCCTGACGTTCGGGCCGCGGCTGGTTCTGCTGCGCGCGCGAAGCGGGCAGTTCGTCGGTGTAGTGCGGGACCAGCGGAGCGGGCTGGTTGGAAGGGATTTCCTGACCGATCTTGCCTGTCGATTCCGATGTGTTGGGAGCGCGTCTGGAGCGTCTTCTCATGCCGATCACAACCTGCCGTACCCGGGGAACCTGTGGCCGGAGCGAATGCGGATTGACCAGCGCGAGCGCAGCGGCGTTCCGGGCTTTCAATTAACGGAATACCACACCGGCCACAGGCGCTGCAAATTGTGTGCATGCCGTGACATACGGCCGCACTCAACTGCGGCACGCCGGCGGCGAGCGGTGCGCGTGGAAGACAGATTTGTGGGATGTGTCGAATTAGGCGTGGGCAAGGAATGGGGCAGGGCGTGGGGTCTTGGATGTTACGATGAAGAGTTTGGTGGAATCATTTTTGGGCTGGTTCTGAACACACAGGACACGACTAATCATCAATCCTCAACCGGGGACGAAGGAGAGACAATTCATGGCAGTGAAGGTTGGAATCAACGGCTTTGGCCGTATTGGGCGGAACGTGTTCCGGGCTTCGATCGGCAATCCCGAAGTGGAGTTTGTTGCGGTGAACGACTTGACGAGCCCGGCGACGCTGGCGCACCTGCTCAAGTACGACTCGATCCTGGGCAACCTGCCCAACAAGATCGAATCGGGCGACGACTACATTTCCGTCGACGGCAAGAAGATCAAGGTTTACGCGGAAAAGGATCCGGCCAAGCTGCCGTGGGCTGATGTGGGCGCGCAGGTGGTGGTGGAGTCGACGGGCCGGTTCACGGATGGGGCGCAGGCCAAGGCGCATTTGGGATCGACGGTGAAGAAGGTAATCATTTCGGCGCCGGCGACCAACGAGGACATCACCCTGGTGCTGGGTGTGAACCAGGACAAGTACGATCCGGCGAAGCACAACATCATTTCCAACGCTAGCTGCACAACCAACTGTCTGGCGCCAGTGGTGAAGGTGCTGATCAAGGAGTTCGGCATCGTGAGCGGCATCATGACCACGATCCACAGCTACACCAACGACCAGGTGATCCTGGACTTTCCGCACAAGGACCTGCGGCGCGCGCGCGCGGCGGCGCTGAACATGATTCCCAGCTCGACGGGCGCGGCCAAGGCGCTGAAGCTGGTGATCCCCGAGGTTGCGGGGAAGCTGGATGGGTTTGCCATCCGCGTTCCAACGCCGAACGTTTCGCTTGTGGATTTGACCCTCATCAGCGAGAAGACGACCGACGCGAAGGCCGTGAATGCGGCGCTGAAAAAGGCAAGCGAAAGCGACCTGAAGGGCATCCTGGGCGTCGAGGAGCACGAACTGGTGAGCTCGGACTTCAAAGGCGACAAGCGCAGCTCGATTGTGGACGCGGCGCTGACCAAGGTGGTGGGCCAGAGCGTGAAAGTGCTGAGCTGGTACGACAACGAATGGGGCTACTCGAACCGCGTTGTGGACCTGATTGGCTTTTTGGCGAAGAAGGGACTGTAAAGGCAGGAAACGAGGGAACAAGGGACCGAGGGAACAAGAAAGCTCTCTTGGCGCTCTGTTCCCTCTGCTTCTGATCTCTGAACTTTGAGCTCTGGATACGATGCGGACAAATATCAGCGGCGGATCACCTTACGAGCCGATCATCGGGTTTTCTCGCGCGGTGCGCGTGGGGAATGTTGTTTACCTTGCCGGGACTGGGCCGGTGGGCGCGGATAACGAAGACGCGGCGGGGCAAACGCGGCGCATCTTTGCGATTGCGGCCGAGGCGCTGGCCAAGGCTGGGGCACGAATGGAGCAGGTGGTGCGGACGCGGATGTACTTGACCCACGCCGAGGATTGGGAAGCTGTGGGACAGGTGCATGGCGAGTTCTTCGGCGCGGTGCGGCCGGCGGCGACTATGGTTGTCGTGGCCAAACTGCTGAATCCGGCGTGGCGGATTGAGATGGAGATGGACGCCGTGATT
>JASIJW010000616.1:0-4669 GCA_030050035.1 Acidobacteriaceae bacterium
AGTTTCGTCGAACGGGTCAAATGGCCTTACTGTCGCCGGTGCGGTTTCGGCGGGAAGCGTATCGGCCAGCACGGTTTCTGCAGCGAACAGTGCCAGCGTCGGGCCGCGCTATGACGTGACGCAGTTTGGCGCGACCGGCAACGGAACAACAGATGATACAGCCGCGATCCAGGCTGCCTTCAATGCCTGCTGGAACGGCGGCAATCCGCCCTATGGCGGCGTGGTGGAATTTCCCGGCACGAGGACTTATGTGATTTCGTCGACGGTGAACATCTTCGATGGCTGCAAGATCGAAGGAATTGAGGATAATCATTTCGGCAGTCAGGGTCCGGTGCAAATCGCGTGGAGCGGCACGGGCGCGGCGCAAGGAGCCAGCTATTCCATAACCGGCTTCACCACCGAAGCTAATAATTCCACGACCGTGCCGTGCGGCGGCCAAATCTGCGCCACGGCTGCATCGCCGCTGATTCCGAGCACGAATGACGGCGCGATACGGCATGAACAGCCGTACGTTGCCGTGCTCAGCGCGAGCAACAGCCTTTCTGTGAACCAATGGGTGCTGATCCAGGGATGCAGCACGACGGCGGGGCTGGCATTGAACAACACGGTGGCGCAGGTCGCCGCAGCGACTTCTACTTCGTTTACGGTTGTCCTGCCGTTTGGGCCTCCCAATGTGGGGACCTATACGGACTCCTGCACTGCCACCGCGGTGAACGTGGGCATGGCCAGCGACCAGAACGCGCAATTCAACGAAGAGATTCGCAATATCGAGATCACCAATGCGAGCGGTGTGTCCACTACGCAGGGGCTGGGCGTCACGTACTACGCTGGCAGCCGTATCGACACAGGCAGCCGTTTTTACAACACCTATTTTGACAGCGGCTATTACTTCAACTACTACATCGCTAACGGCGGCCTTAACGCGGAGTGGGATAAAGGCTGGCGCTGCGATGGGGGCGGCGTTTGTATCTATTGGCGGGTGGGCGCCAATGACGGCTTTTCACTGGGCACGGGCACCATGGCATCGGGCGGCCTTACCCAGCCGAATACCGGCTTGCTGGAGATCGATGATGGCGCCGGCCAGCTCGGCTTTGCGCATGTAACCATTCGCAACGTGAAGGTTGAGCCTACCGACACAGTGCCGAGCGGAGGCAGCGTGATTACGCTGATTAACTATCCGACTACCGGTGCTAATCCACAGTTCCAGATCTCGATGGACAACCTCTGGATCGTCAACAACTCTGCAGATCCGATACCCGCCATCACCATGACGCCTGGCAACGACGCGGCGCTGAGCCTGACGGTGCGCAACAGCCTGCTCGGGCAGGAAACAGCGGCGCAGCGCTGGGTGGGGCTGCCGATGCTGGTGCGGGACGACACGACCGGCGGGGATGGCTACTATAACGACTTCAGTTTCAGCGGTGGTTCGGTGTTAAGCACCGGATTCAAGGGCTCGATCGGTTCGGAGGCCATCGCCAACGGCACCATTGGCGATTTCAACGTGTCGCAACTCTGGCAACATAAGGTGTTTGCGCCTTCGCTGCTCGAATCGGATGCGGCCTTTGCGGCTCTACCGAACGCCACTACGCTTTACAAGGGCCAGGCGATCGCGCCGCCGGTGTCGTGGGGAGCGAATACGCTGCGCTATCCCCTCGATGTGGTGTACCAGAGCGGGACTACGGGAACGCCGAACGGCGGGAATACGACGTGTACGGCATCCTCGTCTGCTGGCACGCTTACCTGCTCCAGCGCAACGGACCTGAACATCGGGGAATATCTTTCGCTGAGCGGGACCACGGGCATGGAGATTACCAACGTGAACGCGCTTAACTCCGGGGCTGTGGTGGTGAGCGTGAACTCGACTCCGGGGAATGTGACAACGCCGGCGCCGCTTTCGTTCACGCCACCGGCGCTCGGGCCGGAGATTCAGCTTCCGACCAAGAGCAGCACTGCGCCATCGGGCAGTTCCACTACCTACAGCCAGGGCGATTTCATCGAGAACTCGGGCGCCTCAGCCAACGGAATAGCGGGTTGGGTGAATACCGCGCCTGGTGCGCCGGGAAGCTGGGCGGCAATTCCGCTGGGCAATGCAGGCGGACAGCTTTCGCTGGCGCAGGTGACCAACGGAACGCAGAGTGCCTCGCCGGTATGTCCCAATGGAACAGGCGGAGCGCTGACGACGAGCGGGTGCACGAGCAACTGGCCGGGACAGAGCTTTTCCGGGAGCTGCATGGGAACGTTCTCTTCGACCGCAGGCACTGAGGCGTTGTATAACGCCGGGCAGATCGCTTCGACGGCGTGCAATGCCAACGCGGCAGGCGCCGGGCCGGGAAGCATCGTGCTGATGCAGTCGGGCGTGAACATCGTGAAACTGACGTGCGACGCATCGACCGCGGGCGCGAGCTCAACCAGCGGCGCATGCACGGTGCGGGATCTTACTGCCGGCACGAACACGGCGGCCACCTGCACCATCGGCACGGCGACGAGTTGCACGTGGAGCGGATCGGCCGCTGTCACTGCCGGCCACCAGTACGCCATCCTGGCGACCTCGGCGGGCGCAGGCGAAACGCTGGCCAACGTGTCGGCTGCTTTCCTTATTCAATAACGTTGCCGAATGACGACGTTCAATAACCTCGTCCAGTAACGTTCGTGAAACTTTCATGAACAGCAACGTTTAATGACACCGGGAACCATTCTGTTCACCGGCCGGTGCGATTGTCCTCCGGCCGAGTGAACGGAAATGGCGGAGGCACGCGTGCAGGAAGCGACAGAAGAACACACTGCCCGAGAGCATTGCGCTGCGGCTGAACAGGGGTCCGCGGAAGAGCCGCCTGGCGAGATCGATGAGGACGGGCCGGAGTGGCTAGCCGATGCCGGGGAGCTGACGCGGCTGGGAACGATGTTGGAGGAACGGCCGCCTTCGCTCGGCGGCCGCACCGTGGCCATGGCGCTGATCGAGGAGCTGCTTCGGGTGCGGACCCGCGACGGGTCGACTCGACCGCTCATCGCCAACGCCGTGCAGCGCGCGTTCGAGCGGCGGCGCGGCGAGAAGAATATCGTGCTGAAGGCGCGGCAACTCGGACTGACCACGTGGACAGCGGCGCGTTTTTTTCTGCGCACCATCACGCGGCCAGGCACGCTGACCCTGCAGGTGGCGCACACCCAGCAGGCGGCCGAGGAGATCTTCCGGATCGTGCACCGCTTTGTTGACCGGCTGCCCGAGGAGCTGCGCGAGGGGCCGCTAAGGACCTCGCAGCTCAACGTGCGGCAGATCGTATTTCCGGAAATCGACGCGCAGTACCGCGTTGTCACAGCCGGCGATCGCAATGCCGGCCGCGGTCTAACGGTGCAGAACCTGCACTGCTCGGAGCTGGCGCGCTGGCCTGCCGATCCGGGGGAGATCCTGGCTGGGCTGCGTGCTTCGCTGGCGCCGGGCGCCGAGGTGGTGCTGGAATCGACCCCGCAAGGCGTGGGCGGCTGCTTTTACGAAGAATGGCAGAAGGCGGGCGAGACGGGCACAGTGCGGCATTTTTTCCCGTGGTGGATGGAGCCGGATTACAGCGCGGCGCCAGTGGACCCGGAGTCGCTCAGCGGCGATGAGCGCAGTCTGATGGAGCGCGTTCCGCTGACGCTCGGGCAGATCGGCTTCCGGCGGCAGATTCGCACGGGGCTCGCGGGCCTTGCACCGCAGGAGTACGCCGAAGATGCGGAGAGCTGTTTTCTGGCCAGCGGCGAGTGCTTCTTCGATCTGGCGGCGATTGAGAAGCGGATGAGCTCTTTGCCCCAGGTCACTGAGCAGCGGCACAACGGCGCCATGGAGATCTGGCTGCCGGCGGCGAAGAACAGGAAGTATGTTGTCGCTGTGGACCCGGCGGGCGGCGGTAGCGGCGGAGATTACTCGGCCATTGAAGTGGTGGATCGCGAGACCGGGATGCAGTGCGCCGAGTTTGCCGGCCACGTGGGCGGGCTGGAGCTGGCGCGGCTGGCGGCCGGCATTGCGCGCGATTACAACGATGCGTGGCTGGTGGTGGAGCGCAACAATCACGGCAGCGGCGTGCTGGCGTATCTGGAGGCGGTTTGCCGCTACGAGCGGGTGTATCGGCAAGAAGGCCAGGCCGGGTGGCTGACGAATTCCGTCACCCGGCCGGCGGCGCTGGCGCGGCTGGGAGCGGCGCTCGTTGAAGAGCCGGAGTGCCTGTTGAGCCGCAGGCTGCTGGCGGAGTGCCGCAGCTTTGTGCGCCTGCCTGACGGCCGCACCGGCGCGCAGCCCGGCGCACACGACGACCGCGTGATGGCGACGGCAATTGCGCTGGCGGCGCGGGCGGAGTTGGCGGGAAGCAGGGAGTAAGGACCAGGTTTCAGGTTTCAGGTCTCAGTCCCGGCGGTTTTCACGGGTTAAAGATGGGTCATCCATGTTTGACTCGCTGGTTTGCCCGATCACTGACCACTGAAACCTGATCCCTGCTGTTTACAATGCGAAAGAAGACTCGGAGACGCAGGCGGGGGCGGGGTTGGCGGTTCTGGTAGTGCAGCAGATCCGGCGGATGCGGGGCGGCGCACAGGGCCACTTGATGCTGGGCGCCGACGGGAATCTGTACGTGGTGAAGTTCCAGAACAATCCGCAGCACACGCGGGTGCTGGCCAACGAGATGCTGGCGGCGCGGCTGGC
>JASIJW010000078.1:0-3757 GCA_030050035.1 Acidobacteriaceae bacterium
CCGCCGGTGATAATGACCACTTTCCCCTTCAGTTTCATTGCCTGCTCACCGATCCTGTTCCGCTGTCCTGAAAACCCATGCCGCCGGTGGGCACCAGCATGCCTCCGTCTACGGCAAGGGTGGTTCCTGTGATGAACGAAGCCCAGTCGCTGGCCAGGAAAGCGATGGAGCGAGCGATTTCAATGGGCTGCGCGATGCGGCCGAGCGGATGTGCCTGCGCGCAGCCGTCGAGCACCGCCTGAGGGTCCGTGGCAAGGTTAGCCGACCAGCGCAGCATGGGTGTATCGACAGCCCCGGGCATAATGCAGTTGGCCCGCACGTTGTTCTTGGCAAAATCCAGAGCGACGGCACGCGCCAGGCCGGCCAGGGCGTGCTTGGCAGTAACATAGGCCGCGGAACCGGCGACTGCGGTGACGGTTTGTACGGAGCCGACGATAACTACGGAACCGCCGCCCGAAGCTACCATGTGCGGCAATGCGAAGCGCAGCGCGTGAAAGCACCCGTCCACGTGGACGGCGAACGTTTCGCGCCACACATCCAAAGATGTGGAGACCACATCACCATAGCGCTGAATGCCTGCGCTATGCACAAGAACGTGCAGCGCGCCGTGGTGCTGAACGACTGCTTCCACCGCGGTTTGCACTGAGACGGGATTGGATACGTCGCAGGCATGGAAGCTCGAAGCAAAACTGCGCGCCGCAAGCCGCTCTGCGAGTGACTGCCCCTGCCCTTCATTGCGGTCAAGGATGGCAACGCGTGCGCCCAACTCGCAAAGCAATTCCACCGTGGCCAGACCGATTCCGCTGGCTCCGCCGGTCACCACCGCGACCTTGTTTGCAAACGTAATGCTCATCGTTTTTCCTTGTGCTCAATGCCCCTGTCAGAAATTGGCAGCAGTTGACCGGGTGTGCCAAGATGCACCGCCCAGTATGCCACCGTACCAGGTTCGCGACATAGAGATCGTCATGCGCTGGTGCGCCGAAGGCCGCGTTCGTGGGCCGGGCGATACACGTTCCTTCCGGATCGAAGGCAAGGAGTTGCACTGTCCGCTCCGGAGTCACGCGATAGATACAGTCGCTTGCGTAACAGGTGACATAGAGATTGCCGACAGCATCGAAAGTAAGCCCGTCGGGAATGCGGGCCATGTTCTCGACATACAAGGCGCCAGATGATGACCCCTATACGGAGGACTGAAGCGCCAGCTCCGGTGGCTCCTATATCGATCTGGTCATCGCATCTATTTTCGGCGTTGAGCCGTCACTCTACGGCGGCCTGCGCGTGGACGCCGTTCTGCCGGCATTGTTCGATCCACGCATCAGGGCCGTTGGGCCAGTTCGGTTTGCGCCAGACACGGTAGCCGCCATCAGACGCGAACCAGAAGGCGTCCATCATGTAGTAGTCGAAGCGAACGCCGGCGCGTTTGAGCGCACCAGTTCATTGAGTTCGCGCATGGCCAGCGACTCGGTGAGCGGAATATTATCCGAAAGCTCATCGTACGACGCCAGCGGGTGCTCAAGACTCGAAACAGTAGCCGGAGAAACGCCGGCCCGCCGCGCGACTTGAACAATATCGACGCTACCGCTTCGGGTTTTCCTTGTGCCAAATGCCTGGTTGCTCATACAAAGGCGGCGGCTCCAGTGAGTCGGCTTTCGCTATGCTTCCTGACTACGGCATTGCGGGAGCAGATCAGATACATCTTCTCGGATGGGGTATATCGAAGGTATAGTCCAGAAATCGATTTCCCGCAACCCTGGCGGTGTGGAACACGGTGGCATTCACATGATGGCCGTTCTGTACACAATCATTCTTCTGCTCCCGATGCTTGAATTGTGTACACGGGCCGATGATCAGGCCACGCCCCGGTCCAGGACTGCGCGATTTCCTCGAGGCTGCGTCCCTTCGTTTCGGGGATCAGCTTCCACACGAAGACAACCTCCACAACACAAAATCCGGCGTACACGAAAAACGGGAAGCTGTTGTGAAGATGCCGGAGCAGCCAGGCGCTGTTCGTCATCATGGGAAAGGTCTGGGAGACTACAAAGTTGGCTCCCCACAATGCGATTGAGGCTATCGCGACGCAGCGCGAGCGGATTTCAAGCGGAAATATTTCTGAAAGCACGATCCATGTCACTGGCCCGAGTGAGAGTGCAAAGCAGGCAATATAGAAGATCACGGCGAACAACAGCCACGAACCGCCGGTTTGCCGCAGTAGTGCGGCGCCAGTGGCGCTGAGGCTGAGGCCCATGCCAAGGGCCCCAATAATCAGTAATGGTCTTCTCCCCAGCCGATCCACAGTGATCATGGCGACGATTGTGAAGACCAGATTCACCGCGCCGAGGACGACCGTTTCGCCCATGGCCGTGGACAAGCCGTTCCCAAAGCTGCGGAAGATCTCCGGCGCGTAGTACATGAAGACATTGATCCCGGTGATCTGTTGCAGCACGGCCAGAGCGATACCGAGGAGGATAACGTGGCGGAGCGGCCGGGTGAAGAAAGACAGCCGCTCTTGGCGAAGTGTCTCTCCGTTCAGTGCCGTGACGTCAGCAAGGTTGTCGACTTCATCTCCGATATTTCGCGCGACCGCCATCGCTTCGGCCCGGCGCCCCTTCGAAATCAGGAAGCGAGGCGTCTCGGGCAGAGGTAGAAGCAGGATAAGGAGAACCACCGCCGGAAATGCGCCTGATGCGAACATCCAGCGCCACCCGACGCTCTGGTTCCATGCATCTCCGCCAAGGTGCACGATGCGGTAGTTCACGAAATAGATGATCAGCATGCCGCTGACGATCGCCAGCTGATTTGTTGCGACCAGCCGCCCGCGCCAGCGGCGGGGGGCCATCTCTGCGATGTAGATGGGGCTGGCAATCGAGGCTGCCCCGATCCCGATACCGCCGAGAAACCGGAATAAAGTGAACTCGGTATAGCTGGAGGAGACGGCTGTGCCGATTGCCGATACCAGAAAGAGAACCGCGGAGATGACCAGCACCAGGCGGCGGCCGAGCGAATCGCCTATCCAGCCTGCCAGCGCGCATCCTGCAATGCAACCGGCGAGAGCGCAACTGGCTGCCCAACCAGTTTGGGCTGCGTCGAGCCGAAAGTGTGCGGTGAGGAACTGGATCGCGCCGGAAATCACCGCCGTGTCATAGCCGAAGAGCAAACCTCCGAGTGCAGCAACGAAGGTCACCATCAACACAAACCGGATTTGGGTTGCAGCTGGTCGGGGCGCCGTAATCATCCTATGTCAATATACCTTCTGTGGAGTGGCAGGCGGCCCTGACGGAACGAAACTGATTCAGGATGTTCCTATGGTTCAAGATGTTCCCGTGCTCTAACATTATTCTTCGGTCACTGGAAGAGCATGCACTGATTCAATCGTTTCAACACGGGCAGCGTGGTTCCCTCGCCTGAGATCGCGCGGGCGAAATGTGCCCGAAGACAGGCTGCGGTGCCTGGAAATCGCTAGTCGCGCTCTTCGAGTCCGGTGAGACTTAACCAGCCGTCCTGCAGGCTGAGAGGACGCGATGGCAGTCCTTGGACGGCATTAACATCGCCCGCGCCTGCCACAATTGCCCGTTGCTTCCCGGCCGCATTGTTGACGACACGCACCCAGTTCCAGCTTCCCTTCTGCTGTCCAGGTAATGGTAGCGGCAGACGCACCTTTCCGTTTCCATCGTCAGGCGGCGGTTCGGTGGAGAGAACGGGCGCGGTCAGGAAGGTGACGGCTATCTTCGCCAAGGCGCTCCTAACGGCTTCTGCCGGG
>JASIJW010000617.1:0-4423 GCA_030050035.1 Acidobacteriaceae bacterium
CTCTATAACTACCCAGTGCTTCCGTCCAACTTCCTTTATAGCCAGTCGCTCTTCGCCACCGATACCTGGGCGCGCAAACACCTTGTATTGAATTATGGCGTTCGCTGGGAGAGATACAACAACTTCTATCCCTCCGAGACGAAACCGACCGGTCAATTTGCCAACCTTTTTCCGAGCGCCAGCTACCCGGGGAAGGGCGTGCTGAGTTGGAATGACTTTGTTCCTAGAGTCGGCGGAGCGTGGGATTTGAGGGGCGACGGTAAGACCGTGATCAAGGCGTCGTTCGGAATTTTCCGCGATACGATGGGCGATCTCTATGCCAACCAGATGAACCCAAACACCATCAGCAGCGAAACCTTTTCATGGAGCGGGAGTTGCTATACGGATCCGGGCGTAACCAACGCCTTCTACTACGATCAGTACGCGTGCGATGTAAACCCCGCGTATCTAGCTACGCTGAACAGCTCCACGCCACCTACGCCATTGTCCACCAGCGGCGCAATCTTCCAGCTCAACAACCCCAACTTGAAGCAGCCATTCTTTTACGAGTACACCGCGCGCGTAGAGCGGCAACTGGCAAAGAATATTGCCGTCAACTTCGGCTACATTCGCCACTCTGCATATTACTTATACGACTCGGCGAACAGCCCGGGCGCCGATCTGGCGTCTAATGCTGCAACGACTTCATTCACTGGCAACGGCATCGCTGTCGGCCACGCATATAGCGACTATTCAATTCCCGTTACTTACAACGAAACCGGCAATGGGTCGTCCTACTTACCTGGATCTATCACTCTCTATACCTATGCAAAAGGCACTGGCGAGCTGACCTGCGGCGGAGTTGTGGGCTCGTGCACCGAATACCTGAATAACCCCTCCAGCCGCCCCGATATTTACAACACGCTCGAAGCCTCGATCGTGAAGCGCTACTCGAATCGCTTCAACGCCATGGGCTACTTCTGGGTTACCAAATATCACCGCTGGATCAATGGCCTGGTGGGAATGGATGGCGATCCCAACGACGATCTTTTCCCAATCGATAACACCTGGAACTGGGAAGCGCGTGCGGCTGTGACTTACAACGCGCCTTATGGGTTCAAGGTCAACACTTTCCTGAGAATGCAGTCGGGCGTTTATGGCCAGGAGGTGGGAAAATTCTCCGGCACAGGAACAAATGGAAACGCCCTCAACCAGGGCTCGGTTACCGTCCGCCTTGGGCCCTACGGTCAGTTCCAGGGCCCCATCGTTCCCGTGTGGAATTTTGAAGTTTCACGCGTTACGCATATCAGGGAACGGTTGCAGTTCGAGCCCGACTTTGAAATGTTCAATATCACCAACAGCGCTGCAGCTACCAGTAACAGTTACACGCTGGGGTCAACATTTAATGAGGTTACCGGGATCCTGGCGCCGCGTGTCTTCCGCCTTGGCATTAAAGGGCAGTTCTAAATTAATACACGCCTGCGGCGCCTGAAGACCGAAGCTACAGGAATATATATAGAGATAGAAAGAGCACTCCTGCGCGCCAATTCACCGGCCGCAGGAGTGCATAAGTGTCAGGGATACGAGCTTTGAAGCTGCGACCGGTGGAACTCAAATTCAGTGTGAGGTCACCGGTCATCTTTGTTCAGTGCAAGGTAAGCAGAGGTCCGACGGAATCGCCGGTTAAGGGGGAGGCAATGAAGAGATCGAACTTGGCAAGAATTCTGACAAGAATGCTGGCACCCGGCTTGGTGATCATGAGTTGCGTATCGTTTGCTTTTGGCGACGGTAACTCGTTATGCAGTTTGGAGGGCTACAAGGCTCAGGCCGGCCTTACGGCAACAAACCTGGGCGAGTCGCTGGTGGTCGCCTGGATGGGAGCCAAAGGCGAGGAACTGCGCATGCGTCTGGCCATACATAACGGCACTCCCACCATCGAAGATCTATCCGTACGCAAGCCCGGAGGCGCATGGGCCTCACTGGGAACCAACCTGACGCCGGAGTTTCGCGTGGCCACTGGCCGCCGGCGTCTTGACCAGGAGGCTTATCCGGCGCTCAAGCAGGCGCTGGATGGAAAAGTAACTCAAGATGTGCTCGACCACTATAAGTGGGCCGCCTTCTGGGATGCGCCGCTGCGCCTTCCCGGTACGGAAATCGCCCACGGCGACTCCACGCCTCCGCCCGACGGCATTCCCGGCACCAATCAACTGCCGCTGCCGCGTACCGATGCCGAAGTCACCCACGCCACGGCGACCTATCAGGCCGATGGCTGTGCGGTGAAAACCAACGGCAGCCGAATCGAAGTGACGTTCCCCGGTCTGAGCATGGGAATTTTCTCCGGTGGCCTGCAGTACACAGTTTTCAAAGGCACCAACCTGTTGCGCGTAGAAGCGGTTGCGAAGACCGAGCAGGACGACATTGCTTATAAATATGACGCCGGTCTCCACGGCTTGTCGCTGAAGCCGGGCTCGAAGCTCGTATGGCGCGACACTGCCAACGTCTGGCAGACGAATGAATTTCTTGAACCGCCGTATGCAGAGCCAGGAATTGTCGTCTCCGCCAATCGAGTGATGGCTGCGGAAGGCCCGGCAGGTTCCATCGCTACATTCCCTCCACCGCACAACTTCTTCTGGACTCGCGAAATCTCCGTGAATCTCGGCTACAACTGGTTCCGGCGCGACGATGAAGGCTCTTACTCGATCGGCATCCGCCAGCCGGAAGATGAAATTGACCCGGCGTATGCGGGGCGCGGCCCTGAGGATCGCCGCCAGAATTTCTCGCTCTACAACGCGCGACCCGGCACCGAGCAGCGAATGCCTATCTTTTTTGAGATTGACGCCGCGCCGGGACGGGAGACCGTCGATGCGGTCCTCGCGTATACGCGCAACGATCACTATCAGGCACTGCCTGGCTACTGGGTGATGGCGCGCCACTTCCACACCAACCCAATTCCGCGCCTGCTGGCGATGGGTGGCTTGGGCACGCCGCTGCCCGACTTCGAGCTTATGCGCAGTGCGGGCATTAACGTATCGGGCCCGGTGGGCGGCGGCGGTTTGCGCCCCTCCGGCACGCAGGCGATCGGGCCCGTACAGAGGTTCGCCACCGTCAGCACGAGCTCTACTGGCGCAAATGGCAAAGCTTCGGTACCGCGAAGCCCCAGGTTCAACATGCCTGACAAAGACCGGCTTAAGCTGCAGTCGATGTACTACGAGATGGCGCGTCTGCAGAGCCGCCGAGATTTCCTGGTGATGCCGAACGAGGAACTGTTCGAGTATCCAATGCACGCGCACAACGACATTCTGATTTCGCACCCCACATTCTGGGTGAACCATCGCAACGAGGGCGAACCACTGGTCGAGGACATTCCCGACGTCGGTAAGGTTTACCACATCGGTTCTCCCAACGACCTCATGCAGATGGTGCATGCTGAGGACGCATTCCTGATGATGCCGCATCCTGACACCAAAGGCTCGGCCGGTTATCCGGCTGGGTTCAAAGATGCGAGCTACTTCATCGATGATCGCTATCGCGGCATTGGTTTTCGCTGGGCAATGGATCTCGACCGGTCGGAGAAGCGGATGTCGGATTATCGCTGCATGCCGCTCTGGGACGAGATCAACAACTGGATGGCGGACCGGCCCACACCGCCGAAGTATATGGACGCCATCACCGAAACCTACGAGCAGGGTCCTGGCGACGATTTTTACGCCAACAACCCGGTCAGCTACATCAAGACCGAAGGCACGCCGGGCATCGACAACTGGAAGCCGATTGTCGACGCCATGATGAAGGGCAATTTCTTCGTTACGTCGGGGGAGGTGCTGATTCCGAACTATGAAGTGGCCGGCACGGGTAATAAGCGTACCATCGTGGCCGACGTGGAATGGACCTTCCCGCTGGAGTTTGCGGAAGTGGTGTGGGGCGACGGGCAGAAGACCGATCGCCAGATCATTTCGCTCACGAGTTTGCCGGCATTCGGCAGGAAGCACTTCAGCATCCCCTTTGACGCCACCGGCAAGAAGTGGGTGCGCTTCGCGGTGTGGGATTCGGCAGGCAATGGCGCCTTTGTGCAGCCCATTAAGCTGCCAGCCGCGGTTCAGCCGTCAATGATGACGGCAGCTAATTAAAACCGCCGAACAAATCTGCCCAAGAGTGGTCGCAGGAGAGCTGCAAAAGCTTTCCTGCGCCTTATTTGCTAACGCCGGCCAAACACTGGCCAAGGAAGCGAAAGACGAAGCTGCGGCCGAAAGAGTGACCAGACCCATGCGCCGGTATATAGAGGAGGCAGGATTCCAATCTCCACAGCATACAATGGTTAAAAGAGAAAGGGCCTGTAGCTCAACGGTTAGAGCAGGGGACTCATAATCCCTTGGTTGGGGGTTCGAATCCCTCCGGGCCCACCAGATTCTGGTTCGATAAACCGCATGGTTTAAATAAATTACAA
>JASIJW010000618.1:0-6348 GCA_030050035.1 Acidobacteriaceae bacterium
GGCGAGGGTCGCGAGTTCAAATCTCGTCTCCCGCTCCAAACCGTGCTCAATTGCGGCATAGTTGCCGAGCTGGTTTGGAACAACTCAGGAGTTCCAGGCAGCCGCCCGGGGCGCGGTACCCAAGTGGTAAGGGAGAGGTCTGCAAAACCTTTATGCGCCGGTTCGATCCCGGCCCGCGCCTCCAATTCTTCCTTGCAATTTTCCTTCCCTACAAGAATTTCAGAAATTTATTTGTGCAAATTGGCACGATTTCCCCGCATTTCCAGGGGTGTGCTTTTTTCGTGAATTTCCGTGCTTTTTCTGCCGAAACAGCGCAATTTTAGGGCGGTGCTCCTTACAGTCAGGCAGCGGCATGCCCAAGCATCTTGCCTGGCCGGATGGGACAGAAACAAATACCGCTCCAGTAGATCGATGTTTTGCTATGCTTCACTGGTCCCACAGAACACTTAGCTACCTGAGTACTGCACGGATCCGGCAATCGGTATGTAAGCTTTGGCCAACTGACCGCGAGATGATCGTGTGGCACAGGAGTCTTTTCGTTTCCCAGCAAGGAGCACAAAAGACATGCTTCGTAGCCGTTCTCTGTTTTGGCTGGCGTGTGATAGCCGTCGATTCTCGTGCAATTTCATTCCTCGTACCTTCCGGATGTTGACTCCCGCTCTTCTGGGACTGGCTGCTTTCTGCGGTGCTGAAGCAGTGGCGCAATCGCCCGCAGCAACCACGACGTCAATCGCGGTTACATCGAGTGGGACCGCCGTGACGAGCGTGAGCGCGGGAACAGTGGTGACGTTAACAGCCGCAGTACAGTCGGGCGCGAATTCGGTCACCAAAGGGCAGGTGAATTTTTGCGACGCCTCGGCTAGCTATTGCACGGACATTCATCTGCTGGGAACGGCGCAGTTGACCAGCGCAGGAACGGCGACTCTGAAGCTTCGCCCGGGAATTGGGAGCCATAGCTACAAGGCTGTGTTCCCAGGTACCAACATCTATTCCGGTAGTGTGTCTGGAGCGTCGGCCCTGACCGCGACCGGAACCATTCCGTCGCTTGCGACCGCTGCAACAATCAACCAGACCGGGAGCTGGGGAGCGTATACGCTCTCGGCCACAGTGACAGAAACCGGGAATATTGCCCCACCCACAGGATTGGTCTCATTCCTGGATACTAATTATGGAAACGCGGTTCTTGGTACGGGAATTCTCGGCTCCGCAACGCGCGGCGTGAACTGGACGACCGTGGACAGCAGCGCCCCGAGCGTCGCCGCCGTCTTCTTTGCCGTGGCGGATCTAAACGGGGACGGAATTCCGGATCTATTCGTGAAGGATTACTTCGGCACTTACGACGTGCTGCTCGGCAAGGGAGATGGAACCTTCACGGTGTTGGGGTCTCCCTTCGGTCCAACAAGCGAGACTGGTTCATTCATCGTGGGCGATTTCAATAATGATGGAATCCCTGATGTTGCCGCTATCAATGCGGCCGAATACGCGTCGAGTGGCACCATAACGATCTTCCTTGGAAATGGCGACGGCACTTTTACTGTGTTGGGCTCCAGTCCGGCGATTGGAATGAATCCCAGTGGGATCGCTGCGGCAGATATCAATGGGGACGGGAATGTCGATCTGGCCGTAAGCCAGACGGATTCCTCCGGCAACGGACAGATAGTGGTCTTTTTCGGCAACGGCGACGGGACATTCACCCAGGCTTCATCCACGACTTCAGTAACCTCGACCGCCAGTTCTATCATTCCGGCTGACGTAAACGGCGACGGCAAGATCGACCTCGTTCTGAGCGGCATTGGACAAAGCGGAATCACCATTCTTCTGGGCAACGGCGACGGCACGTTCACAGAGCTTGCGGGCCCTAGCCAGGCGGGCGAAGCGACCGCGTCCGTAGCGGATGTGAACAACGACGGCATTCCCGACCTGGTCTTTCCGGCTGCTAATACTTCGTACCTGACAGTCTTTCTCGGGAATGGCGATGGCACTTTTACTGAGGCCCCCTCGAGCCCGAATGTGAACTTGCAGATTGGCAGCGCCGTGATCGGGGATTTAAACCAGGATGGAATTCCGGATGTCGTGTACACCAATGGCGATGGCGCCGGAGTATTGTTTGGAAAAGGAGACGGGAGTTTCATTCAAGCGCCCGCGACAATCGCATATCCCTACGATTTCAGCGGCAATCTCGTGGTTGCCGATTTTAATGGAGATGGTTGGCCCGACGTGCTGACCATCGATGGAAACACCCGAACGGTAGAGGATGCGCTCACCCAGCCGACTGAAACGGCTACCGCATCCGCAAACGTGTCTATCCCTGTCGCCGGCGCGCACCTTGCAGACGCCAGTTACCCAGGAGACTCAAACTACAACTCGAGCACCTCCGGAACCGTGTCGTTGTGGGGAGCGCCTCCGGTCACGACCACAGCTTTAACGGTCACATCAGGAGGAAGTGCGGTCTCATCGGTAACCACCGGTACTGCAGTCACACTCACCGCGACCGTCACTGCCGGGGCGAACCCGGTAACCGCGGGTCAGGTAGATTTCTGCGATGCCTCTGCGACCTCCTGCTCAGACATCCACTTACTCGGAACCGTTGCCCTCTCAAGCAATGGAACCGCCGCATTTAACTTCGTTCCCGGCCCCGGATCGCACAGTTATAAAGCCGTTTTTGTTGAGGATGGCTACGGTCTTACCAGTTCGTCTGCAGCAGCATCGCTAACCGTGGGCCCGGCTCCTGCCGTCTCCTACTCCGACACGATCGCAATCTCCAATGGAGGAACCACAGGAGATTACTCATTGACCGCGACTGTGGTCGGGTATGGAGGATCGGCTCCGCCCACGGGCAATGTTTCATTCCTGGATACGAGCTTTGGAAACGCTCAACTGGCAGCCGCGACGTTGGGGAGCAGCACGGCGGGAGTCGGATGGCTTATTTCGCAGACGCAGGCCGCGGGCGGTGACCTGGTTGCCGAAGCAGTTGGCGACTTTAACCAGGATGGCATTCCAGACGTGGCCGTGCTCTGGACAAACAGTTCAACTGGCGGTCTGTCGGTCACGATCTTCACAGGAAAGGGCGACGGGACCTTCACTGCCGGGACATCAATCTCAACTGGAATCAGCGACGCGACGGGCCCATATATGATCACGGGCGACTTCAATGGCGACGGCAAGACGGACCTGGCAATTCTGACTATGGGTAGCACCAGCTTCACGAACTCCGTCACGATCCTGCTGAGCAATGGGGACGGAACATTCGCTGCACCACAAACCAGCGCGGCGTTCAACCAGCCCAACAGCGGCGGAGATGTTTATTTCGGATCGATGACCGCCGCCGATTTCAATGGGGACGGCAAGCTCGATCTGGCTATCGTGGGTGATTGTGTTGCGTCCTGCGGCGTCACTATTCTTTTGGGAAATGGGGACGGGACCTTTGGCGCCGGAACTACCCTTGCCTCAACACAGGCCTTCGGGCAGATTGCGACTGGAGATTTCAACGGCGACGGAATTCCGGATCTGATCGCAACGAATTACTTTGAAGACAACAGTAGCCCAACCATCTTTCTTGGAAAAGGGGACGGGACGTTTACTGCGGCGGCAGCGTCCTTCACCCTGGACTACTTTCCCACCTCCATAGTCGTCGGGGATTTCAATGGGGACGGCGTTCTGGATCTCGCTTTTTCAGACCTGAGTGGTGTAGAGATTGCTCTGGGCAATGGAGATGGAACGTTCAATGAAACTGCAGCGAGCCCAATTAGTGTTCCTAGCGAACTCTATAGCGTAATTGCGGGGGACTTCAACCAGGACGGTAAGGTGGATCTGGCAGGCGTAGACAACTACAACGACCGGATCGTTCTTCTGATCGGCGCTGGAGATGGGACGTTTACGGTTACACCTACCACGCCTGTCGTGAGCCAGGACTTCCTTGGTCCGTTTGCCATCGCAGCCGCCGATTTCAACGAGGATGGAGCGCCTGATCTGGCAATGTTGACCAAGAACACTGTTACGGCGTCGATCCTCATCAACGAGCCGACCGAGACGGCAACGGCGAGTGTGACCGGGATCGCTCCGGTAGGCGCAGGAACTCACAACGTGGAGGCGAGTTATGCAGGAGACAGCAACTATGGCTCTGGCGTCTCCGGCACGGTGGCGCTTACGGCTGGGCTGGCGCCCCTTGTCATTTCGCCTACCTCGGGAACCTATTCTTCAGCCCAGACGTTGACTATCTCAGAATCCATACCCGGCGCGACGATCTACTACGAAGCTATTGGACCAGTTAGCACGAACGGCTTTGTACAGTACACAGGGCCGATCACGCTGAATGCCCAAGGAACGGAAATGATCGAGGCCTATGCAACTGAGACGGGATACCAATCGTCCAACTACGCGAGTGCAACCTACTCTCTGAATATCGCGATCGCTGCCACCCCGGTCATAACTCCCGCAGGCGGAAGCTATACGAGCCCGCAATCCGTAACCATTACCGACGCGACCACTGGCGCTACCATTTACTACACGACGGACGGCACCAACCCGACCACAAGCTCGACTGTATATGCGGGACCGATCACAGTAGCATCTTCGGAAACGATTAACGCTGTGGCCGTGGCTACGGGATTTACAGAGAGCGCCGTGGCCAGCGCCGTCTACACCATCAATGCTCCGACGCCGACGCTGGGCAACCTGTCCCCAGCATTTGTGGCCGCCGGTGGCGCTGCATTTTCGCTGACAATCAACGGATCGGGCTTTATGCCGAATTCGACCGCATACTGGGGCACGACTGCGCTGACGACCCAGTACGTGGGCGCATCGCAACTGAAAGCGCAGATTACCGCAGCCCAGATTGCAAACGCCGGCGTGAACGCCGTCACGGTGCAAACACCAGCACCAGGCGGCGGTACTTCGAACACAATGCAGTTCGAAGTTGATACAGCCGGCTCGACAACCCCGCCATCGTTCACTACGGTCACAGCAAGCGTGTCCCCTGGATCAACGGCCAGTTATCCGGTGACGCTTCCGTCCTCGGCAAGCAACGTGACCGTGAACTGCCTGAATCTGCCAACTGGGGCCACATGCAGCTATTCAGCGAATAGCTCAACGTTGACAATCGCCACGTCGCCAACGACGCCCGCGGGGACGTACCAGATTACCGTCGTCTTCACTGAGACACTGCCGGGCAGCGCGTCGGCTCTGATCTTTGTGCCCTTCCTTCTGCTGCCGCTTGTGGTTTTCCGTAAACGCTGGACAACGCAGCAAGTTTGGTTGTTGGCTGTTCTGGCATTCGCCCTGGCGGCAGTCGCCGTTTCCGGGTGCGGAGGCGGCAGTAGTGGTGGCACTACACCGCCGCAGAACCCAACCTATCAGGTGACAAGCTCGGGCACGGTCACTCTCACCGTCCAGTAACCGGATACAGGGCTAGCGAGTTTCGCCGAGTTCCATGTTCAATCGGGGGCGCCTTTGGATGGCCCCCGTTCGGTATGGGCACGACTGCGGAACCACCTGCAGCGGTCGAAGTCCACATCCGGTTTCATTCGGCTTGCCGTGCTTCGTGAGCAGGTTGCTCCGAGCTGTTGCGCGCTCGCTGGTTTTCTATCTGCGAAGGGTCTTTTCAATGCGGGGATCGGGTATTAGCCACATGATTGCAACAAGAACATAACAGGAGTAGGCGATCCACGGGTGTACAAGGGCCAGAGGAACGGCAATGGCGTAGATCACTATGCTCACAAGGCCCTTTCTATCCCGGCCGATGGAAATCGCCAGCGCCGAATCTTTTGCATGTTGGCGGACAAGATTCTTGCTCAGAAGGAAATATGCAATTGCGGCAAAAAGCAGCACTGTACCATAGAGCTCTACGGGAGCAGGGGCATCAGCGCCCTCGTCCATCCACGCGGTAGCAAAAGGCACGAGGGCAAGCCAGAACAGCAGGTTCATATTGGCCCACAGTGTTAAACCCGTTACGCGTTCGGTTGCCTGGAGAAGATGATGATGGTTGTTCCAGTAGATTGCGATGTAGATAAAGCTCAAGGCGTAGCTTAATAAAACAGGAAGAACAGACCGGAGCGCCGCAAAGGTGGTTGCGTGCGGTACCTGCATTTCCAGAACCATGACGGTGATGATGACCGCCAAAACCCCATCGGTGAACGCCTCAAGGCGACTTTTGCTCATCTGCCACGCTCCCGGCATCCAGTTCTGACGTTCGTCTAACCCACGCCCGTCCGGCGCATGCTGAGCAATTCCGCTTTAGTGCAAATGCGATTCCCAGTCGGCCGGAACTTTTTTCACCGGGCCGGGAACGGGCTGATCTTCAGGATGCCATCGAGGAGGCGCAAGCTTTTCGCCGTGGACGGTCTGCTGTGT
>JASIJW010000619.1:0-3881 GCA_030050035.1 Acidobacteriaceae bacterium
CCGACGCGGGCGCCGGAGGTGGCTCCGATGGAACAGGCCACGATTCTGGTGGCGAACGATGCCACAGACTCGCTCGAGCCACGCATTCTTTCGCTGCCGCTGCCTCCGAGCGAAGGCGGCCGCGCGCGCGCTGTGCTGGGCAGACTGCTGGATCTTTACGCTGCGCCGGGAGCCGCGCACCCGGTCGCCGGCGGGGCAAAGTCTATCCTGAATGTGTTTCTGCTGCCGGTGAACAGCGGCCGTAGGACGGCAAAGGCGGGGGCTGCGACGGACGTATCTGGCGCCAGCCGCGCTAGCGCCGGCGGGCCGGAGCTTGCGGTGGTAAACCTGAATGGCGCCTTTGCCGCAAGCCACCCTTCGGGAATCGAAACGGAGACGCTTACGATCCTCTCACTCTGCGCCACGCTGCGCGCCAACCTGCCGCGCGTGACGGAAGTTCGCTTCCTGGTGGACGGCCAGGCGCGGCAATCACTCGCCGGCCACGCCGATCTGACGCGCGCGTACCTGACCAGCGATCTGACCGATGGCGAAGGAGCGCAGCCTTAAATACTCATTGTGGAGTGGGCCTGGCAACAATATGACTGCAACGATTGGTGTTTTTGATTCGGGATTCGGCGGCCTTACAGTGCTTCGCGCGCTGCTCAAGCAGCTGCCGCAGGCGCGATTCGCATTTCTGGGCGACACGGCGCGGCTGCCCTATGGCTCCAAGTCGCGCCGCACGATCGCACGGTACGCTGCGCAGAGCGCGCAGTTCCTGGTGCGCGAACAGGGCGCGGAGTTTCTTGTCATTGCCTGCAATACGGCGAGCGCTCTGGCGCTCGACGCCATTCAGGAAGCTGTCCCGGTTCCCGTGCTGGGCGTGATTGAGCCGGGCGCAGCGGCAGCACGCACTGCCTCAAAGAGCGGCGATGTGCTGGTGATTGCGACCGACGCGACGGTGCAGAGCCGCGCCTACTCTGCGGCCTGCCGTGCGCAGGGATTGCGGGCGATTGAGAAAGCGTGCCCGCTGCTGGTGCCGCTTGTCGAGGAGGGCTGGACCGAGCATCCGGTGACGGCGGAGGTGATCCGCATTTATCTCGACGAGTTGCTCACGGCTGCGACAAGCGACGGACTGAGCCCCGACGCGCTGGTGCTGGGTTGCACGCATTATCCGCTGCTGCGGCCGTTGATCGAGAACATGCTTGGGCGGACGATTGCGCATCATGCTCCGGCCAGCATGCGGGTGATTGACTCGGCTGAATCGACGGCGGAGATGGCCGCGCGGCTGTTCAACGGGCAGGTGGCGAAAAACGCGCTGAGCGAGCCGCTGCAAACGGAGTTGCGCTTCTTCGCGACGGATTCGGTGGACAAGTTCGAGCGGCTGGGGTCACGGTTCCTGGGGCAGCCGGTGGGACGCGTGGAGCTGATTGATTTGGGAGGGTGAGTGAGTAGAAGATGTGGCGGATTGGCTGCATGGGTCTCCCACCCTTGCGCCAAAAGCTGCGCAAGGATGGGGCACCCGAGCATCGGCACCCAGCAACTGCGGATCCTTCGTGCGTTTGCTCTCCACCCCGGTTTGCGAACTCACTCAGGATGACAGTTCGTTGAGGAAGGCTTGATATCCTGAACAACGCAGCGCCACCTTTCATTTTTTGAGCGATTTCTCGGAGGATTTAGGAAAGCGATGATCGATCTGGCAGGCAAGACGGCGGTGATCTTCGGGCTGGCTAACAAGCGCTCCATTGCGTGGGGTATTGCGCAGAAACTCCACGCTGCCGGCGCGAAGCTGGCTATCTGCTATCAGAACGAGCGGATGAAGGCCGAGGCCGAGGACCTGATCCACGAATTGCCGGGCGCGAGCGGCTTTCAATGCGACGTGTCGAATGATGCCGAGATCGACGTGCTCTTCGCTGCGCTCAAGGAGAAATACGCGAAGCTCGACATCCTGGTGCATGCCGTGGCCTATGCACCCGCTGAGGACCTGAAAGGCGCGTTCCTCAACACCAGCCGCGAGGGCTTCCGCATTGCGCACGATGTTAGCGTGTACTCGCTGATCGCCGTGAGCCGCGCCGCTGCGCCGCTGATGACTGAGGGCGGAAGCATCATCACGCTCAGCTACTATGCAGCGGAAAAAGTTGTGCCGCACTATAACGTGATGGCTCTGGCCAAGGCGTCGCTCGAAAGCTGCGTGCGCTACCTTGCGTTCGAGCTGGGACCGAAGAACATCCGCGTGAATGCGATCTCTGCCGGGCCGATCAAGACGCTGGCTGCGCGCGGCATCGGCGCGCTGGGCGACATGATGAAGATGCACTCCGAGCGTGCGCCGCTGCACCGCAATGTGGATCAGAGCGAGGTGGGTGGAACGGCGCTGTATCTGGCGAGCGATCTGGCGAGCGCGGTGACAGGCGAGACGATCTACGTGGATTGCGGCTACAACATTATGGGGTTCTAGATCGTCGGTTCTAAGCCGGCTAATCCTTCAGCGTTAGTGTGATCCTGCGGGTGTCGCCGCCTTCGGATGAGATGGCGATTTCGCCGGTGGCGCGTTTGCGGATGCTCTTGAACTTTTCGCCCCATTCGACGAGCACGAGGGAATCCGGCGTGAGCAACTCGTCGAGACCGAGGGTTTCGAGCTGGCGTTCGCCTTCGAGACGGTAGACATCGAGGTGGTAGAGCTTCACCGGCTTGCCATCGCGCGTGCCGTCGTACTCGTGGATAAGCGTGAAGGTGGGGCTGGTGACTTCATCGGGCTCGGCGGCGTCGAGGGCCTGGGCGATGCCCTTCACGAGCGTGGTCTTCCCAGTGCCCAGCTCGCCGCGCAGCAAGAGGAGTTGCGGCGGATTGAGCAATGCGACGAGCTTGCGGCCGACTTCCACTGTATCGGCGCCACTCTGGGTCGTGAATTCGTGGACCCTGCCTTCGGCAGTCTGCGCAGCCTCGTTCATCTCGGCATCCCTGGACCAGCATCGGGCCGCGTGCAATGCCCCTGCAACCAAACATATCCGCTCGGGGCGGTTTTGCGAAAGTCAAAAGACTGAAACTGAAATGCGTACGGTAAAAAACGCAGGCTGTCGGTGGCGAGCAGCGTGTGCTCGTCGGCATTGCTCACGGCGAAATCGGCGGCGAGGCCGTGCAGGTAGACGGCGGCTTCGACGGCCTGCGCGGGGTTTTCCGGGTGCTGCGCGAGGGTTGCGGCGATGATGCCGGTGAGCAGATCGCCGCTGCCGCCTTTGGCCATGCCGGGGTTGCCGCTAGTGTTCACGGCCACGCTTCCATCGGGATGCGCGACGAGCGTGCGCGCGCCCTTGAGCACGAGGGTGACGCCGTTGCGCTGGGCGAAGGTGCGCGCGGTCTCGAGCCGGTTGGCCTGCACCTGAGCGGTGCTGATGCCGGCGAGGCGCGCCATCTCGCCGGGGTGGGGCGTTAGGACCAGCGTGCGGGGCGACTTTGAGCTCTGGGCGAGTTCGGCCAGCGACGCCGGGTGCGCGGCGAGGATGTTGAGCGCGTCGGCGTCGAGAACAGCAGGCATGCTCGTCGCGCGCAGAATATCCAGGAGGAATTTCGCGGTCTCGTCGTTCTGACCCATGCCAGGACCGATGGCGAGAACATTTTTTCCGGCGGTGAAGGCGGCGACGCGAGCCGGCGCTGCATTGGCTGCGGCGATGTGGCCGTCCGGAGTGGCATCGAGCGGCCAGGTCATGAGTTCAGGCACGTAGGAAGCGACGGCAGCGAGAGCAGGCGCAGGCACGGCGGCGGTGACGAGGCCGGCGCCGGCGCGCAGTGCGCCCAGACTCACCATGGCGGGCGCGCCCGACTTGCCTCCGGCGCTGCCGAATGTGCCGCCTACGGCCAGCACATGGCCGAATTTGCCTTTGTTGGAGTCAGCCGCGCGGGGACGCTGG